>CAZPBP010000019.1:0-3006 GCA_964584845.1 uncultured Hippea sp. | reverse complement strand
ATGCTTGGAAAATGGCAGGGTGTGTTCTTCTGTGAATATGACGGTCCGAGAAGCAGAAAAATATATACGGAGTTTATTAAGACCGTATGAGCAGTTCAAAACCTCCCGATCCGAACCGGCAGCAAGCTGTACTTACCAAAAAAATCGGCAGCTTCGGAGTCATATATTAGTATTTATATCGCTATCCTCTTGTTGTGTCTTCTCTTCTCGGCATTTTTTTCTGCAAGTGAAACTGCATTAACATCAATTTCAGAACTGAAAGCTCGCCACATCATAAAAAAAAATAAGAAGGGGAACAGTTCTTTGAAATTATGGATAGAACATCCCAAAAAAATGCTTACTGCTATTTTAATAGGCAATAATATAGCTAATGTTTTTGCATCGGTCTATGCAACGGTTATCGCGCAAAAAATAATAGGAAACAATGTTGTAGCGATAGCAGGTGGAATAATGACTCTTCTAATACTTATTTTTGGTGAGATTACGCCAAAAACATTTGCAAAACAGCATGCCAGTATTATTGCGCCTATAGCTGCAAGACTCCTCAAACCGTTTTACTATATTTTTTATCCGATTACTATGGTTTTGCGTTACATTGCCAGAAATATGACATTTGAATCGCAAACCGGAGACAAGCCCAGTTTATTGACTGAAGATGAACTTGAATTTATGGTTGAAATGGGGAGAAATGAGGGCGTGATAAATGCCGATAAACATAAGATGATAAAGAATATATTTGATATGGGAGATACAATTGCAAGAGAGATCATGACTCCAAGACCCGATATAAAGGCAGCAGATGCCGATATGAGTGTAGAGGAGGTTATTAAACTTTTTGCAAAATACGGCCACTCAAGAATGCCTGTCTACGAGGATAGCAGAGACAATATATTGGGCGTGATAAATCTTCGCGATTTGATTGCACAATATCCTGATATAAAAGACGATAATGTAAAGAAACATATGAAAGATGCCGTTTTTGTGCCTGAAACAAAATCGATCTTCAAACTGCTCAAAGAGATGCAGAATAAGAAGATTCATATTGTTATTGTGCTCGACGAATACGGAGGAACAGCAGGAATAACAACAGTTGAAGATATTATTGAGGAGATTGTAGGGGAAATAGAGGATGAGGACGATAGCGTAAAGATCGATGTGCGAAAGGCTAAAGACGGCTCATACATAATAAACAGCAGGATGAGTTTTGATGATTTTGTAGAAAAATTTAGTCTGGAAGAGTTTGAGGACATAGAGAGAACCGATTTTGATACAGTTGGAGGATTTATAATGTATCTGGCCGATTCCATACCGAGGATAGGAGCTGTTATAAGATACAAAAATTTCCGTTTTACAGTTTTAGATGCTGATGTTAACAGGCTCTTGAAAGTGAAGCTGGAGATTGTCAAAGAATGATTATCGCAGGTGATATACATGGTCAGGTGCGGCTTATGGAAAAGGTACTAAAGAGTTTTGAAAATAACAAAATTCTTTTTGTAGGCGATATCATAGACAGAGGAGACGCAAAAAGCTGTCTGAAGCTGTTATCGGAATCGGGTGCAAAATCCTTAATCGGAAACCATGAGCAAATGGCAATTGCATTTTGCAACGCTCCTGAGGCGGATCTAAAAAGCTTTTATAATATCTGGATGGCTAATGGCGGCTTATCTACTCTAAAAAGCTTTGGTATAAAGAATAAGGATTTAAAGAGTGTGCAAATATTAGTGCAGACTAATGCACTATTCGATAGCATAAGATGTTTTGATATATATAAGATTATTGATGATATGATAATTATTCATGCCGGAATTGATAGAAATTATCTTTTCGATCCGTATGAATCGTTTGTCTGGTCAAGAACTCCGATAGATGAAGTTGGCAGCAGTGTGATGTTATCCTTCAAAAACAATTTTCCAGCTATAAAATTTATGATAACAGGTCATAATATTGTTAAGACTCCTGCAATATATACGAACCGCTCCATATTGCAGTTAAGGATCGATCTGGGTTCTTTTTACAGCAAAACAGTTGGTGTATTTGACACTGAAAGTAAAGATATTTATAAAATCAGCAAGAACGATCTGTTGTTAGTCGGCAACATAAAGAGCGCGGCAAATAGCCGCAGCTTTTTTGGTTAATTATTCGGCTTGGGGGATGGTAAATGAGTTATATCGAATTAGAGGAAAGGAATAAAACGGCCATAATAAGATTTAATAGAGAGAAGAGCTTTAATGCAATGAATGGTGCACTTATTGTGGAGTTTGCCCAAAAGGTGAGATTGATTGAACAGACCGATTTTCGGACGATAATATTAACGGGCAGAGGTCCGGCATTTTCAGCCGGTGGAGATGTAATAAGTATGATGGAGACGGCTCGGAGCGAGAGAGGAAAATTTTTTAATAGACTTACCTTTCCTCTTCATGAGGCAATACTCGACATTGCAAAATCCGGCAAAATATGGATTGCTGCCGTAAATGGTGTTGCTGCCGGTGCAGGAGTATCGGTAGCGCTTGCATGTGATATGACAGTAGCATCGGAAGACGCTAAATTTATTTTATCGTATGAGAAAATAGGACTCACTCCGGATGGCGGGACAACATTTTTCCTGACCCATCTATTAGGTTTCAAAAAGGCTCTGGAAATAGTGCTGAAGGATCCTGTAATAGATGTCCATGAGGCATTGCGATTAAATATTATCAGTCAATACTTCAAAAACGATCGTTTGTTAGACGGTGCGTTGAGTATTGCAGAGTCAATAAACGAAAAATCTCAAGATGCAATGATTGCATCAAAAAGGCTTATAAGAGAACCTTATTTGGATTCATTAAAAGAGCAGCTGAATCGCGAATCCAGATCAATCGCAAAACTATCTGAAACAGAAAATGCTGAAATTGGAATGAAAGCTTTCATAGAAAAAAAGTTTCCGAGATTCAAATAACTTTATCTTTACGCTAAACCGATTTTCAATAATAACCTTTACAAAACATCCAAAAAGCTTGCAAACCCGCT
>CAZPBP010000018.1:0-12989 GCA_964584845.1 uncultured Hippea sp. | reverse complement strand
GCCGTCGTTTAAAAAATATTCCGTTATAATCAGAGGATTTCTGTAGTATTTGCTTCCGTCGGTCAGCACAGGAACAACTTCCGTCAATGCATTTTTAGCTTTCATTTTATATGCCGACCAAAATTCACAAGATATGGCATTATACATTGCATCTTCACTCGTCATAAGCCACGGAAGAAAATCGGTTGACCCTCCGACCGGCGCAGATCCATGGGCGGGGCCCGCCTGTCCGAATCTGGCAAGATCCGATGATATAGAGAGATCGCACGCCATTCCTATCTCCTGTCCTCCGGCAATCCTCATGCCGTTCACTCTGCATATAACCGGTTTCTTGCAATTGAGAATGGAATCTACCATTCCGTTAAACAGATCCATATATTCACCGTATTCAGACGGTCTTTTTCCGTAATATTCCGAATACTCTTTTGTGTTGCCTCCGGTACAGAACGCCTTTTCTCCGGTGCCTGTAAACACCACCGCAACAACCGATCGATCACTTGATGCAGCCTGAAAACCCGCAATTACGCCCTTTACCATCTTTGTAGTATAAGAATTATATTGCGCCGGATTGTTTAAAATTATCCACGCACTGTATAATTTTTTTGATACGGTTCCGTCTTTCTGAACAATCGGACGCTTTTCATAAATCACCGATGGTGCGTCTGTGCCCCAATAGTCCGATTTAAAAAGTGAATGATCTTTTAAACTGTTATCTCTCGGCAACCATTTCAACGACATAATTTCCTCCTAATCAAAATCTGGAATAAGCACAACTCGTTTTTCAAGTTTGCCCTCTTTTGCTTCTTTGAATGTTTTCTCAATTTGACTCATCGGACGCTTTTCAACATAGGGTTCTATCAAGATTTTTCTTTCTGTAACAAGTTTCAGCACTTTAGGATAATATTTCGGTTTGCAGCCCCATGTCCCGATAATTTCAGCATCATAAGCCATCAGTTTTGAGAACATAAAACTATTTTTTGCCATGCCGTACCCTATTATCGCAAGTTTACTTATAAAGGTAAGAAGCGACAGCGCTATAAGCTGCGCCTGAGCATTTCCCGTTACCTCAAAAATCTTTAGACCGAAGTTGCCTATGCCTTCCGTTTTCAATCTTTCTTTAACAATTTTTTTAATTTCTTTAACGTCATTTTCTTTACTGTCAATAACGAGATCGATATTAAGCGCTTCGGCTTTTTCTACTTTACTGTTTCCATACTCAATGCCGATAATAAATTTTGCACCAAACGCCCTCGCTATTTGAGTCATATATGAACCGACCCCGCCCGCAGCACCTGTAATTATCACAACATCGCCCTGCTTAAGGTCAACTCTTTTTGCCGCTTGATAGGGTGTTGTAACCGCATCGGCAATAACCGCCATATCTGCCAGATCTATCCCGGCTCGCTCATCAACAACGCAAAGATCTTTTGACGGAACAGGGATATGCGATGAAAATCCTCCATATATTCCGAGCGAATTACCCGGCATTTTCTGTTTCAGACATCTGTTTTCTCTTCCCTGTCTGCAAATTTCACATTCCCCGCACGGCATTACAGCAGTAATTATCACCTCTTTGCCTATTAATTTTGGATCACCGTACACTACCGTTCCCGATATCTCATGTCCCAAGGTTAAGGGCGGCTGGGTAACAGTGGGAACACCGTCATAAAAATATCCGATATCGGTATGACATACACCGCATCCGGCTATCTTTACAATTACCTCACCTTCTTTAGGTCTCGGCATATCAATCAGCGTCATTGCCAGATTTCCGGGTTTAGACATCTGCCATGTTTTTATCTTGTCATTCATCTGCAATTCCTCCTAAGAATGTTTCCATACCGGTTTTCGCTTTTCAATAAAAGCGGATATTCCTTCATTTGCATCACAAAGATTCATCAACTTTTCTGCATAAACATCATTAATTTCTTTGAAATTCTTTTCTAAATCTTCTTTTTTTGCCAGAGTACGCTTTGTAAGCCTTAATACGGATCGAGACAGACCGGCAAAGCGGGCGATATATTTTTTTAAAGATTTATCAAACTCCTCTTTTGCGAATATCTCGTTTACCAGTCCCATCTGTTTGGCGGCTTCTGCGTTGATGGTTTTACCGGAAAAAATAAGTTCTTTAGCATTTCTCGGGCCTATTATTTCAGACATCAAAATCATCGCAACAGGCGGGAATACGCCAAGCTTTATCTCCGGCTGTCCCACCTTCAAAGTATCATCGGCAACAACAAGGTCTGTGCCGAGAAGCAGTTCGCATCCCCCGCCAAAGGCAAAACCTCTTGCAGCAGCCACGGTCAATCTGTCCGTTTTAGAAAGCTCAACAAAGATATCCGAAAACGCCTTCAGCATACGCGGCGTGTTTTCTTTTGTGTGATCAGCCACATCAACACCGCTGCAAAACGATTTATCACCCGCTGCACTAATCACAATAATCGATATTTCCTCATCGTTTCCGGCTTTTTTGACAGCATCGGCAATATTCTCCATCATTGCAATATTAATCACATTGTAAGGAGGATCATTGATTATTATTTTGGCAACCGACAGTTCCTTTTTGTATAAAATCTTATCCATTCCGCCTCCATATATTAGGTATAGGTTTCGGGTTATAGGTTTCGGGTCAAGAGAACCTATAACCTATTCCTGCCGCAATTCAAATATATTGTCCGCCGTCAACTTTAATTATCTCCCCGGTAATATGGCTTGAAAGATCGGATGCAAGGAAGACCACCGCGTTTGCAATATCATCAGTTCTGCCGGCTTTCTTCAACGCGGTTTCATCAATCGCAGCATCTTTAAACTTCTGAGGTATCTTGTTTGTCATTTCGGTTATTATAAAACCTGGAGCTATTACATTTGCCCTGACTGAATATTTTCCAAGTTCCTTTGCCGCGGCCTTAACAAGTCCCACAACACCGGCTTTAGCCGCTGAATAGTTTGTTTGTCCGAATTTGCCCCTCAATCCGTTTATTGATGAGATCGCAATAAGCTTTCCCGATTTCTGTCTTTTCATTATCAAACTGACTGCGGCAAAATAGTTGAATGCGCCTCCAAGATCAACTTTTATTACATCTTCCCAATTCTCTTTTGTCATTTTCCAGAGAACCTGGTCTCTGTTGATTCCGGCATTCGCAACAACAATATCAATTCTTCCAAACCGATCAAAAACCTGCTTTATGACCGTTTTAGCGGCATCAAAATCAGAAACATCAGATTGTATAGGCAGATATCTCGTTTTATCATACTCATGATTTTCCATATTAAGATCTACTGCTGCAACTGAGGCTCCGGCTTTAAGAAGCGTTGAAACAATTGCATCTCCAATACCTCGGTTGCCTCCTGTTACTATCGCAATTTGACCTGTCAGATCAATCTTAATCAACTTTCTCTCTTTATTATAACGGCAGCAGTTGTTCCGCCTCCGCCGCATATGGCGGCAATGCCGTATTCCTTGTCAAGCCGTTTCAGGGCATAATAAAGTGTTACAACTATTCTTGCGCCTGAGCAGCCGGTGGGATGCCCCAGAGCTATTGCGCCGCCGTTAATATTAAGCCTGTCTCTGTCCCAGCTCAAAACACGTTCGTTTGCAATAATTTGAGCACTGAACGCTTCATTTACCTCTATCAAATCCATATCGGACAGCTTCATTCCTGCCGCTTTAAGAGCTTTTTTTATAGATACCGCAGGCCCTTCTCCCATATATTTCCCGTCAACAGCGGTATGGGCATAGCCGACCAGTGAAAACAGCGGCGTAACCCCTTTTGATTTTGCAGTCTTTCTATCCATAGCAACAAGAGCGGCGGCTCCATCCGTCAAACCGGAGGAGTTTCCGGCAGTCACATTACCGTTTTGCCTGAATGCTCCGGAAAGTTTAGCAAGCTTCTGCATATCGGTATCACGCCTTATCGATTCATCTTTATCAAAGATTTTTTCTTCTATCTTTTTTGTCGCAGGTATAATTACCGGCGCAATCTCTTCGTCAAACCAGCCGTTGTCCTGAGCTTCGGCAGCTTTTTTGTGGCTTGAGAGCGCAAATTCGTCCATCTCTTTCCTTGTTATTGAATATTTATCCACGAGAAGCTCTGCGGTTTGACCCATAGAAAGATTCACAACCGGATCAGCTGAATCGGTCCAGCCGTCCTCAAGTTTTATATCCCCGAACCTGAATGAACGAAACCTATAGCCTCTTATCAGATACGGCATCGTTGACATACTTTCCATGCCGCCGGCTAAAACAATATCGGCAGCACCAACCTGAATGGTCTGCATCGCCATCTGAATCGCTTTCATACCGGAAGGGCACGCTTCATTTATAGATACTGCCGGAACGGTATAGGGTATGCCTCCAAGATAAGCTGCCGTATGGGCAGGATTAACATAATTTCCAGCCTGCCTGCAGGTTCCTATAATCGCTTCACCCAACTCTCCTCCGGAAACAGCCGCCCTTTTCAGCGCCTCTCTTATCGGAAACTGAGCAATTTCGTAACTTTTTAAATTTTTCATTGTACCGCCGAATCTGCCCATCGGCGATCTTACCGCTGCAACAAAAACAACATCGTTTATATTTCTCATACTCTCTCCCTTTTTACAATTATAAAGCTATATTTTGCATTCTAAAGAAATTCTGCTCGAAGGGGCAAAACCGGACCGTTGAAAAAATGAGATAAGCGTAAAATCACTCCAGTCAACGAGTGTATAGATTTTATCCGCATTAACTGCCTTAAGATTCATTTTTAACTGATCCATCAGCGCAAAACCCACACTTCTGCCTCTAAAAGCAGGAACAACCCCAATGGTATCTATAAATACATTGGCATCAGGTATTCCATACTCACCATAAAACAGATCGGCCAAAAGAAATCCAACCGGTTCTCCGTCAATAAGTGCTACGAGCGATGTACCTATTCTTGATTCCTCATCTCTATGAGAAAATTTTCTTTTATAATAATCGATGCGATTTTCTCCCGTTATCTCGCTATCTATTTTTACAACCGCATCAAAATCTTCTTTTTTTAACAACCTTACTTCAACATCGTTCATTGTTGTCCCCCTTATTCATTCATTTTTTCGGCATAATCTTTGAGCAATAACTTACTCCTTTTTTTACCGCTTACAATTTTCTGGTATAGATTACCTGAAAACTATCCGGAACTTTTTTGACATCGCCGAAACAGGAATCGCACGCAAGCCCTCCTCCATTAACGCTGACCGGCACAAGCATAACCTCAAACCCCATTTCCTCATATAGCTCCCTCAGCTCAGTCACCCTCTGATCATCAACAACAGCTCGTTTTTCCCAGCCTTCATTTTCCATATTTTTCTCAAATTCCGACTTCCCCTTTTTGTGCAGCATGGTTTTGGGGTATCTTATTCTTTCATTCATATTTCATTTCTCAAATTCTCATTACACTCTCTGCATTTAAGGGCAACCTTACTACTCCTATCATTTTTCAGAACAGATCATCCATCTCATCTGATCCGGGCATTCTGCCGTAACGTTTCATATAGCCCGACAGCAGTTCGTTTTCTCTCGTGCTGTACAACTCTGCCTGTTCGTAAGAAAATCGCTCTGCATTTCCAATTTCCTCCACAAGCGCATCTTTTAGATTCATTTCACCTTTAATCTTTATAATCTCTCCAAAAGCATCATACAAGATGTAAACGCCGCTTCCATCCGGAACAGTATTTACATTGCTTCGAACAAGTTTTAAGCTGTTTATCGGCGGCAGAATTTGCTTTGGAAGCTTTAGTTTCTCTTCCGATCGCCTTATCCAGGCGAGAGACGGTTTGCCTTCGTTGATATTAATTGCACCGGCCGGACAGACCAAAACGCATGCGCCGCAAAATACGCATCCGGAACTTTTAAAATCCTCCGCTCTTATCGAAGCTATTTTTCTACCATCCGAATCTATCATAAGCCACACATCGGCTTTTGGAACAGTTTCGCATATTCTAACGCATCTTTCGCACCCCACACAAAGGTTGGGGTTATAAAAAAAGAGTTTGTTTGCAATTATTTTATACCCGGGATTAGAAAAATTTTCGGTCGTTTTGTCCAGCCCGATATAATCTGTCAATTTTCTTATTTCACATGTCTCAAAAAGATTGCAGCAGCGTTCCTTCACCGGTATCCCGTATGTGCAGGTCAATCTGTCGCATCCCTCTTTTTGATCGCATACAAGGCAAATGTGCGGATGATATGACATAATTTTGGCAAATGCCCGCTTTCTTGCCCTAACGGCCGCCTCGGTTTCCGTATCAATATCCATACCTTCCGATATTTCGATTTTACAGGCTAATTCCAGTTTACCGTTAATCTCGACAACACACATATTGCAATTTCCCGAGTTTTGCAATCCCGGAAATGCACACAATCGCGGCAAATAGATCTTTTCCCGATCAAGCAGTTCCAAAATTGTCTGCTTTTCGGTAAACTCCAACTGTTTTCCGTTTACCCCGATTTTCATCTGTATTTACCAGCTATGTTTCAAAGCCATGGGCGTGCAGGCGGCAATGCATGGAAGTACGGAATGTCCGGCAGATTTACATTCCATGCATTGGTATCTGATGTCTTTTACCTTACCGTCTGCAATCTTTACTACGTCATCGTCATAATCATCGGTAATGCGCTCAAAAAGAGCTTTGGGACATGCAGTCACACACATTTTGCCTTCACATTGTACACATTTATCAGTATCGATAGTTATATAATACTCGCCGGATCCATCCATATAACCATAATTGGCAATCACAATATCTGCCCCTTTCGCGTATCCTTTTTGCTCCCCTTTTTGTTTGCCAGAACAAACCCAAACAGTGCAGCTCCCAACGCACCGGCTGTCTGGGCATCAAGTCTTTCATCTTTGGGTTTTACCGCCTTTATACCCAAATTTTCTTCAATGCGCTCCGTTACACCCCTGTTTTTTGAGATACCGCCTGTTATAAAAAATTCCTTTTCCATTCCGATTCTATCCAAAAGCTGAGTAACACGATCAGCCATAGCTTTGCAATAACTGGCAAGTACTTCGTTTAATGTTTTTCCCGATTTTACCATTGCCATAGCTTCGGATTTGGCAAAAACAACACATACATTGCTTATCGGTTCGGCGGGAGCATCTATCTGAAACGATCTGTCGCCTATTTCGGTAATCGGCACCTTTAAAAGATCTGCTATCGTTTCCATTCCGCGGCCTGTTCCGGCAGCACATTTATCATTCATAAGGAAATTGGTTACCTTTCCCCTTTCATCAATATGAATTGCCTTGCAATCCTGTCCTCCCATATCAAGAATTGTCCTCAGGGATGACCCAACCATATAGTTGGCGCCTCTTCCATGACATGCAATTTCAGTTACAGCCTTATCCTGAAACGGTATATTAACCCTTCCATATCCGGTTCCGACAATAAAGTCAACATCTTCATAAGAAATCGCCGCATGTTCAAGCAAAGGTTTCAACGCATCTTTTGCGCTGGTAGGAGAGTTGCTTCCGGTACGTACGGTATTGGATGCATAAAATTTTCCGTCGAGACAGATCGCCGCCTCGGAACTCACTGAACCGATATCGATTCCAACCGAAATGATTTTTGTACCGGAACTGTCCATGGATTCATCCTTCCAGCATTTTTCATCCCATCTCCAATATTCTTTTTGTGTCATATCAGTCCTCCACCGTTTTTTCCTGCGCCAAAAGCGCAGCGCCTAATGCATCAACAAAAAGCGGCTTTTCAGGAATAAAAATCTCTTCAATCTCCAAATTCTTTTTAAAAGCAGACACAAAGCCCGGGTTGTATGCCAATCCGCCGAAAATTGCAACTTTAGGTTCAAGCTTTACTCTTCTTGCCATTGAAGAGACTCTCGAAGCAATAGAATCGTGTACAGCTTTTGATATATCTTTCCGTGAAGTATTTTGAGCAATAAGCGAAACAACCTCAGATTCAGCAAACACCGCGCACTGGGCATTCATGGGTATTTTTGCATCTGAGCTTAAGGCGAGTTCCGCAAACAACTTTACATCGATTCCTAAAGCCCTTGCCATCGATTCAACAAAAGAGCCCGATCCTGCAGCACATTTCTCATTTACGGCGGAATCGGTTACTTTACCTGCCTCGTTAACCTTGATCGCCTTGCTCTCTTCAGCTCCGACCTCAATGCCGGTACGTACGGAATTGTTGCATTCAAAGATACCGCGTCCGCCGGCTGTAACACCTGTTATTACATAGTCGGCGTTCTTAAAAGTTTTTCTTCCGATGCCGGTTGCAGCAATCTTGTCGATACCGGATCGGTCTATTTTTGCATCTTCAACAGCCAGCGCCAGAGCCTCGTCAACTACTTTTTCCTGATTTTCTCCGCTGGTCTGAATTGCCTTTCCTATAATTTTTTTTCCGTCTAGTATAACAACTTTAATATTTTTTGATCCTACATCTATTCCTGCGCTGATCATGCATTCCCCCTCTATGTACTCTTTTTGATTTTCTCAAGCCCTAAAAGCTCCATAAACGAATCGATACGCGCCAAAACTCTATCCTCGTCGAACTCTGTTTCGTCACCCATATTTCCTTCGTATGTCATCACCTTAATTCCAAGTTCGGACAATTCATCTTTGTTCTGCATTATTCCCAGCGACAGACCTTCACATCCGCGATTCAGGTGAAGCATAACGCCGTCAACCTTCCACTCCTTGATTATATGCATCATAAGGCGAGTCTTTATATTAGGGTCATAGAACTGCTGATATTCGGGTTTTGCAGCATTCCATTCTGCGTATAGTTTCAAAGCGGTTTCTCTGTCGTTAATCTCTATTCCTTTGTCCATAGGTGTGGGCCTGTACCCCCAGGTTCCATCCTTTTTTTCTTCAAAGATTCCCTGAAGACCGAATGTATAAAGCGAACCAATCGACATGGCACCGAAATCTTCGAGATATCTGAACATCTTCAAAAATCCCCATGGAGGTTGAGTATCGGATATAAGTCTGCATCTCTCGTTGCCTACTGCCGCAATTCCCCTTTTCGCCCGATCGGCAGCCTCATCGTAAAGCTCGTCATAATATTCGGCCGTACTTTTATCTGCCTTATTCAATGTAGCTAACGAGTAAAGCGAAAAGATTGCTTTCTCGTCAAGCGGAGCAGGTATTGTCTTTTGAAGCTCGCAGATTTTTGCCCAGGTCGAAGTTGCTCTGAACTCATATTTGAGATGTTTTATAAAATTCTCATCATCAAATTTTCTTCCCGTTACCTTCTCCATCCACTCTATTGCTTCAGCCATTTGATTGGCAATGTAGGTGATTCTTGGATCATCGACTCCTTTTATCCATTCATATGCTCCGCTGCTTACATCGATTGCTTTAAACGGTATTTTTTCGGAGCGAGCCACTTCCTGATACCATTTCGAGTGTGAACAGCAGATCTGATTTGTAAACGCAAAATCTGCGGTAGGCCATTTTCCTCCGAATACCCATTTATCGGCATAAATAGAACCCCAGTAACTTCTCATATAAGAACAAAGATCATGTGCCCAGCCTTTATTGCTTGCGACATCCTGCAGTTGTTTGTTGGCATCTTTGTCGAATGCTACCTGAGCCCCATAAGGTTCGCCGGTCAGCCAGTAAATATCTTCACCGAGACCGTACGGCAATGCATGAAACGCCCACGCGCTTCCGCATACTCTTAGTCCTCCGCTCTGTTTTGCATTTACATAATTATCAAAATATGCTTTTCTCAATTCCTTTGCCTTGCCCCATGATTTCAAAGGCTCAACTTTATATTTCATTAAATTTCTCTCCTTCCGTATAATCTAAATCTATTGTTAAAAAAGGTCCTCTTCGCCTATTGTTTCAAGAAAAGCCTCCACCCTTGTTTTAAATTGACCTAATGGAAGTGTTACATCGAATTCAAGCTGAAGAGAAGGAATATCATGTTCCGACAAAAATTCTTTCAGCGGAACCATATCTCCTTCATGCGGATCGCAAAATTTTTGCTGAATCAGCAAAGCGCCGTCAACATTATAATCTCTGCAAAGCTTGAGAATATGCAAAAATCTTAATCTTGTTCCATCGTCCATTGCGTAATCTTTTGTGGGACAGGCGGGCCTGCTGCAATACCTGTCTCCTATTCTTCTTTCCTGAGACAGATTATCATGCCCGGGGCCAATCTCTTTCCAAAACCATCTTGTTCCGGTACAATGCTCATCTATCACTACCGTGGCATCCTCATGTTCTACCATATGCGCAAAACTCATATCATCATCTTCCGAACCGATAACAATTAATCTTGAGCCGACTTTACCGCCGGTCTTTATTTTTCTTGAAGGAAGATATTTTAATATCCTCTCTATCTCTCTGTTTGCATCATGCTTATCAACAAGCTCAGATGCAGTTACCAGGGCAAGTGCCTCCATGCCGGTCAAATGCGGATTGTCGTCTTTTCTATATTCATAAACCTTTCTAAGCAGGCGGCGATTTTTATCCATAAGCGTAATCGCATCCTCAAGTTTGTTTTCATCTATTTTAAATCCTCTCCAGTCCTCGACCGATTTCTTAAAGCGTTCAATCTCGCTTGCCATAAACTCATTGGCATATTTATCCTTGACATTATTGGGGATAGGAAGATACCACGCAAATTCTACCGGCAGCTTATGTTTCATAACGTTGTATGTTTGGCGAAGATGAAGACACGAATGAGCCATAACCACACCGTCGAGATGATCAAGTTTACCTTTGAGTCCCTGAGCCAGGGTATCCCTTGAAAACGGGCAGAACATAGCAAAAAGATACGGTTCCGTCACATCCTGAGGCTCATGAAATCCCAAAAGTCTTACAGTAAGACAATTAGCGGCAGTCAACACCTCCTCCGGTGTATATGTGCATAAACTGCCGACAACTTTTCCCCCTGTTTTTTCTTTCCATTTCCTTGCATAGCTGTTTCTGTCATCATACCATTCGAAAAATTGGTCGAAGAGACCATCGCCTGCAATATCCTCTTTGATACCGTGAAGATATCCGTCACCCATGCGGCACCTCCTTATAAGTTGTTATCAAATAGTTTGATACGAAACTATTTGATAACAACTATACCTGTTAAAAATTGCATGTCAAGAGAAAATTATTGTAATTCATCTAAGAGTATATAAAATCAGATTTTATGAAAGGAAGAGTTATGCAGAAAAATCCCGCTATGTTATTTTTTGATGGAAAGTTTGTAAAACTATCGGGAGACATCAATGCCGACATCGGGGATATTGTGGAAATAAAGCTGTCGAAAAACAGCAAAATAGAAAAATGTAATATACTGGTTAAATCATCAGGAAGCCTCAATGCAGCCAATCTGAATATTCTGCCGCAAAATTATGCAAATACAAAAAAGCGATTTGAGCTGATTTGGAAAATCAGGCAATTTTTTCATGAAAATGGGTTTATTGAAGCAGCCACTGCGATAATGAAAAATGGAATTGCACCCGAAGAGCATATAGAGCCGCTCAGTCTGAAAAACGGTAAATTTTTGATTGCAAGCCCTGAGTTATCGCTAAAAAGGCTTTTGGTATGCGGTTTTGATAAGCTTTTTGAAATTACACATGCATTTCGTAATGATGCATATGGAAATTTTCACAACAAAGAGTTTATTATTGCCGAATGGTACCGGACATACGAAAAACTGAGCAGCATTCAGGAAGATTTTGTAAAATTATTAAGATATCTGACCGATTCGAAAGAAATTATCCGGCAAGGTAAAAAAATAGTGCTTGAAGACGAGATCGTCACTTACAACGAAGCTTTTAAGAAGGCTGGGTTTGATCTCGAAACACTTGACTCCTGTTTCTCGGATGATGAGCAGTGCGCCAAATTCAATTATTATGAGTTGGTTGACTATGTTTTTGAGCGTTATGTCAAACCGCTGCTGGGCAACGGGCATATAACATTTCTTGTAAACTTTCCCGAATGGAAATCCGCTTTGGCTGTCGTCGAAAATCGCATAACAAGACGTTTTGAAGTGTTTATTGAGGGAATTGAAATTGCAAGCGCGTTCTATGAATTAAATGACAAATCGGAACAGGAAAGACGATTTAAAAAGGAGAATGCGGCACTGAAAAAAAGAGGGGTAAATATAACTACCGATGAAGGATTTTTGGATGCGCTCGGATGGGGAATGCCTGAAGCATCAGGGATAGCAGTCGGAATTGACAGACTGCTTCTCTTTTTAACTGATCGAAATAAAATAGAAAAATTGATATAAATGGCATCTCTATTAATTAATCCATGAGCAATCATCTTAAACTCCGGATCCGGAACTCCCGGATTTAAACTTGAAAAATCTGAGGTTAAGAAGGGAAATGTTGTTGATCAGGAAACGGAAGTATAGCATGTCTCTTTGGCATACTGACTGGAAGTATGTAAAGTCATCGAAGAAGTGGCTGATTGCCTATCTTGACGATGCTTCTCGTCTGGTGGTAGCCTATGGAGTCTTTGATAATGCCACTACTGAAAACGCTATTGCCGTGCTGGAAGAAGGGATTAAAAAATATGGATTGCCAGATGCTATTCTCACTGATAGAGGTTCACAGTTCTATGCTAATGCTGGTGAGAGGAAAACCAGAGGCGAATGTGAGTTTGAAAGGTATCTCAGAGTTAATGGTATAAAACATATCATTGGAAGGGTTAATCACCCGCAAACCAACGGAAAAGTGGAAAGGTTCTATGGGACCGTAGCACAGAAATTATGTCTGTTTAATTCAATCGATGAGCTGGTGCAATGGCATAATGAAATTAAACCACATATGAGTCTTAACATGGATGAGATGGAAACACCAGCTAAAGCGTTTTTCAGGAAGTTACCACCTGAAAGAATAATTTACTATTCACAAAAATGGCTACTTACAGAGGTGAATGTATGAGAAAAGGAGTAGGAAATAATTATAGGATAAAACAACACAGCAACAATACAAAAAAGTTTAAATATTCTACAGTAAAATTATAGATGATGGAGAATTT
>CAZPBP010000017.1:0-13490 GCA_964584845.1 uncultured Hippea sp. | reverse complement strand
CTTGAATTCTATACGGTTATGGTAATATTTCTGGCGATATTTTGGAAAAGATAATATAAAGAATACCTCTATTAATCTATAAACGATCATTCTAAGCTCCAAAATCAACCTCCGCTTATGCATTCTATTTGCAACAACAGATTCCTATTTGCTGCCTGCAACTTATGTTTTACCGACAGATTCGGACGCTCAATTTAAAATACTCAGAATTAATAGAGATGTTCTAAAAATATATAGACCGGAAGTTTTTCTTGACACAAAAAACAAAGAGGCTACAATGGCAAAAAGCAGCTTATAAAAAATAAATTTAACAAAGGTTAAATACGCAAATTTTTATTGGAGGAAAGTATGGCATACGGAGTGTTGGACAACTACAATCCAAAGAGATTACCGCTCCCCGAAGATGGTGAAGGGATTCATGTAAAGGGGCCGAGAAAAATAGAGGTTCCGGATAATCCCATCATTCCTTTCATAGAAGGAGATGGAATAGGACCGGATATATGGAAGGCTACATATCCGGTTATTGATGCAGCCGTTAAAAAGGCTTACAATTCCAAGAGAAAAATCTCATGGTACGAGGTTTACGCCGGACAAAAATGTTTCGACAAATTCGGCAAATGGCTTATACAGGACACTCTTGATGCCTTCAGTCATTACATTGTGGGTATAAAAGGACCGCTGACAACACCGATAGGCGGAGGTTTCAGAAGTCTCAATGTTACGTTGAGACAGATTCTTGATCTTTATGCCTGCATAAGACCGGTAAAATATTATGAAGGTGTACCAAGTCCGATGAAAGAACCGCATAAAATCGATATGGTGATCTACAGAGAAAACACAGAAGATGTTTACGCGGGTATCGAATGGAAAATGGGAACTCCCGCCGCAAGAAAACTTATTGATTTTCTTAACAACGAGATGGAAAATGAAACTCATAGAAAGATTTCTTTTGATTCAGGTATAGGCATAAAACCGATAAGTGAATTTGCATCAAAACGCATAATGGAACATGCGATCTGGTATGCATCAAAGTTTGGAAGAAAAAGTATATCTATAATGCACAAAGGAAATATTATGAAATATACTGAGGGTGCTTTCAAAAACTGGTGTTATGAAGCTGCAGCCGCACATCCCGATCTATGTATAACCGAAGAAGCACTATATTCACAATATGCCGGAAAACTGCCTGAAGGAAAAATTCTCATAAAAGATAGAATTGCCGACAGTATGTTCCAGCAGATACACACAAGACCTGATGAATACGATATGATAGTAACACCGAATCTAAACGGAGACTTTATTTCCGATGCAGCTGTTTCGCTGGTTGGAGGTTTAGGTATAGGACCCGGATCAAATATCGGTGATGTTGTAGGCATTTTTGAAGCAACTCATGGAACCGCTCCAAAATATGCAAATATGGATAAAATAAATCCAGGATCTTTAATATTGTCCGGTGCCATGATGCTTGACTATATGGAATGGACAGAGGCTGCCGAATTGGTTAGAAAAGGATTAATTAAGGCAATAGCCGACAAAACGGTCACCTATGATTTTGCCCGCCAAATGCCGGGATCAACAGAAATCAAATGTTCCGAATTCGGCAAAAAAATTGTCGATAATATGTAGGAGTTTTAGATGAGCGAACCCTTGAAAAAGTCTCCGGTAAAGATAGATCTCTATCTTTGCAAAGGATGCAATTTATGTGTTGTTGCATGTCCGAAAAATGTTCTTGAAATGGTCGATAATCCATCGGTATGGTACGGAACCGTCGCAGAGGTAAAAAGGCCGGAAGATTGCATACGTTGTTTTCAATGCGAAAATGCATGTCCCGACTTTTCAATTCGCGTTGTCGATAGAGGAATTGAGCTGACTTTTGAAAATAGCAGCGGAACCGAAATTACAAAATCAAAATAGGAGAAACTTTAATGAAAAGAGCTGTTGTTGCCAATGGCAACGAAATGGTTGTTGAGGGAGCAATTGATGCCGGTTGTCGTTTTTTTGCCGGTTATCCTATTACTCCATCCTCGGAGGTTGCAGAGGGAATGGCAAGAAAGCTTCCCAAACTGGGAGGTATGTTCCTTCAAATGGAGGACGAAATTGCCAGCATAGCCTGCGCTATCGGAGGATCCCTGGGAGGAGAAAAAGCTATGACAGCGAGCTCAGGACCGGGAATCTCCTTAAAACAGGAGGGAGTCGGTCTTGCCTGTATCGCCGAAATTCCGCTTGTAATTATAAACGCAATGAGAGGAGGACCAAGCACCGGACTTCCTACGAGAATAGCGCAGTCGGATATAATGCAGGCAAGATGGGGAACGCATGGGGATCATCCTGCTGTAGCAATCTGCCCCGGATCTGTCGCAGAATGTTATACCGAAACAATAAGAGCTTTTAATATTGCCGAAGAATTACGAACCCCCGTATACGTTTTGAGTGATGCGTTTCTTGCACATCTATCTACAAAGGTAGAATTGCCGGGAAAAGAGGAGTTAAAAATTGCAAACAGGTTAAGACCTACAGTCAAACCTGAAGAGTACTACCCTTATGATACACGGTTCGGAGATGTGCCGCCGCTTGCCGACTACTTTAGCGGATATAGATTTCATGTTACAGGCTTAAACCATGACAAAACAGGGTTTCCGAACATAGATCCTGTGCTTCAGGAATCGGAAGAAGAAAGACTCATAAACAAAGTTTTGAAACGTCAGGAAACGATCGGCACATACGAAAACTATAAACTTGAAGATGCTCAAATTGTGGTTGTTGCATACGGAAGCAATGCTTCGGGTGCAAAAGAGGCAGTTGATGCAGCAAGAGAATCCGGAATTAAGGTGGGACTTTTCAGGCCGATTACGGTATGGCCGTTTCCTTCGATTCCATTCCAAGAGATTGCCGCTTCGGCAAAACAGATTATTGTGACGGAAGTAAACCTGGGACAGATAGTATATGAAATTGAACGAATTATGCTTGGAGGCAGAGCCGTAACAGAGATAAAAAACGGCAATTTAATATTCGACACGAGGCATCCGAGAAGCAGCGCAGAACTTTCCACAGTTCTGCAGGCAAACGGTACACCCATAAGACCGAACCAGATACTCTCTCAAATTAAGGAGGTAGCATAATGTCCGTAGAATATGAAAACTACCTGAGAATGAGCAAATTTCCTCACTACTGGTGTCCCGGATGCGGAAACGGAGTTGTACTGAAAGCATTTATTCAGGCGGTCGACGAACTCGGATGGAAAAACAACGATATAGGCATGGTGACCGGCATCGGATGCTCAAGCAGAGCTTCCGGCTATGTTGATTTCAATACAATGCATACCATACACGGCAGAGCGCTTGCGGTTGCAACCGGAATAAAGATGTCAAATCCCAATAAACATGTTGTTGTTTTTGCCGGAGACGGAGACGCGTCCGCTATCGGCGGGAATCATCTTATTCATGCATGCAGAAGGAATATCGACATAACTCTCATCATAATAAACAACTGGATATATGGAATGACAGGCGGGCAATATTCACCTACTACACCCACCGGAACCATTGCCACAACTATGCCTTACGGAAACGCCGATCCCGATTTTGATCTTGCCAAATTAACTATTGGAGCAGGAGCAACATTTGTGGCAAGAAGCAGCGTAGCAGATCCGGTGATACTGAAAAATTATATAAAAAAGGCGCTTACTCATAAAGGTTTCAGTGTTATTGATGCGTTTTCAAACTGCCACATTCAATGGGGCAGAAAAAATAAGTTTGGGGATCCGGTAAAGCTTGTTGAACATATAAAATCTATTACCGTATCTACCGCAAGAGCAAAAAAAATGAACCCTGAAGAACTAAAGAATCTATTCGTAACAGGTGTTCTTTATGAAGACAAAGATAAAAAAGAATATACCGAAAGCTACTTCGATATGGTTAAGCGAGCTCAGTCGCAAACAAAGGGAGGGCGATAAAGATGCGCTATGAACTAAGATTTTCCGGCGTAGGCGGCCAGGGAAATATGCTGGCCGGGATGATTTTGTCTGAGGCTGCCATTTATTTTGAAAATAAGCATGCATCTTATGTTCCTACATATACCTCTCAGGTTAGAGGCGGCCCCACAAAGGCTGATATTATAATAAGCGACAATGCAATTCTTTACTTAGAGGCAAACAGTATTGACTATTTTATGGCTATCCATCCAAGAACATACAATATGTACAAATCCGACAGCAAACCGGGCAGTATAATCGTTGTCGATATGCATATGGTGCAGGTGCCGGATGAAGACAAAAAAAAATTCAAAGTATATGAACTGCCGATTGTAGAAACAGCTCGCAATAAGGTGGGTAATGTTATTACGGCAAACATAGTGAGTCTCGGAGTAACTGCCAAATTAACAAATATAATTTCACCTGAAAGTTTATTTAAAGCTATAGAAAGACGTGTCCCTCCAAAATTTTTAGACCTCAACGAAAAAGCGTTCGAAATAGGTATGTCATTGGTAAAATAAAGATAATTTGTAAAAGCCGGGCAGCAAAACCCGGCTTTTACATTCACAAACCGAAACCCCGTTTCATCTATAACAAAAAAATGGAACTATAGTGATAAGTGCAATACATTCACTGATTGAATTACTTCTCCCGTACGGATATATCGGCATCTTTTTTATGATGTTTTTAGAAAGCAGTTTTGTGCCGTTTCCAAGTGAACTTGTTATGCCTCCCGCAGGATTTCTGTCGGCATCGGGACAACTTAATCTGGAATTATCAATTATATCGGGCACAGCAGGATCTATTGCGGGAGCTTTATTTAACTATGCGGTTTCCATAAAATTAGGAAGGCCGTTTTTAATTAAATACGGTCATTATGTCGGTTTCAAAACCGAACATCTCATCAGATCTGAAAAATTTTTTGACAAATACGGCAGCGTGGGAACGTTTATAGGCAGACTGCTTCCGGTTATTAGACAATATATTTCTATTCCGGCAGGAATATCAAAGATGAATTTGACAAAGTTCATTATAGCAACAGGTCTTGGAGCCGGACTATGGGTAACTGTTCTTGCGTTATTAGGTTATATTCTGCAATCGAAATGGAACACCGTAGTAGCAAATATTAATGTAATATTAATTATAATAGTATTGCTTCTCTCTGCTGCATCGGTTGTATATTTATTGATTTGGCGACACAACAACAGGGAAAGAAGATAATGGAAGATATGCAGAGCAGACCGGATACGAGAAATATAAAAATAGATCAGGTGGGTATAAGAGGAATCAGATACCCCATTACACTTCTGGACAAACAAAACATTACTCAACATTCAATAGCATCTATCAATATGTATATATCGCTGCCTGAAGCATTTAAGGGAACCCATATGAGCCGCTTCCTTGAGATACTCAATGAATGCCACAACGATATCAGCCATAGTAAAATTGTAGAAATGTTAAAAAAAATAAGAAAAAGACTTTCGGCAAAAGAGGCATACATAGAACTCTTTTTTCCTTATTTTCTTGAGAAATCAGCACCGGTGTCGGGACAAAAATCGCTTATGAGTTATGATTGTGCCGTTATCGCCAAAAGCAATAAAAACACAAAAATTGATATTCAGGTGAAGGTACCTGTCACAACACTTTGTCCATGCTCCAAAGCAATAAGTGATAAGGGAGCGCATAATCAAAGAAGTTTCATAACAATCAGAGTTTCTCTTGACAAATTCGTATGGATAGAAGATCTGATTCTAATTGCAGAACAATCTGCAAGCTGCTCAATCTGGCCGCTCTTAAAACGGCCGGACGAAAAATATGCAACCGATAAGGCATACAATAATCCAATGTTTGTCGAAGATATTGTCAGAGATATTGCAAAATCGTTAAACGACGACGAACGTATAAATTCATTTAAAATCGAAGTAGAAAATATGGAAAGTATACATACTCATAATGCATATGCATTAATCAAAAAAGGGGAGCTCATTAGTTAATCAATAGATTTCCACTTTGTCACGGTTGCTGTATCTTCCAATATAATTCCTTTATCCAATAAAAGTTTTCTTATTTTATCGGCTTCTTTAAAATTTTTTTCCTTTCGTGCATTATCCCTTTTTTTTATCATAGTTTCTATCTCTTCTTTTTTGCTAACCATACCTTCCTTTAGATCTGAATTGATAGGGACATTAATCGTATTGTGAAACCATGCGGACGGACTCATCTGCAAAATGCCCAATACATCGGAACAAAACTTTACTATTTTGTCAAAGCATTGCTTATCAGCTTTACTAAACTCACCATTTTCCATCAAGCTGTTTGCTTCTCTCGACAGATCAAAAAGTAGTCCAAGAGCAGCAGGAGTATTAAGATCATCTGAAATTTTTTCTACAATATTCTCAACATTTATGCTCAAATGACAATTTTCTCCGTTCTTTACATTGCATTCATCTATCCTGCCCAGTGTTCGATATAATCTGTCCAATGCTTTTTTAGCCTTTTTTACATCATCCCAGTTGAATTTGAGAGGTGATCTGTATTTCGTAGTAATAAGAAAATAACGCAGCTGTTCTGCCGGAATCAGTTTTAAAATATCTTTAATTGTCCAAAAATTCTTTAGAGATTTGCTCATTTTTTCGCCGCCCGTTACAACAAATCCATTATGTACCCAAAATCTGCAAAACGGTTTTTCTGTAGCAGCCTCACTTTGAGCAATCTCATTTTCATGATGAGGAAAAATGAGATCTTCTCCTCCGCCATGTATATCAAGTGTATTTCCCAATAGAGATGTTGACATAGCGGAGCATTCTATATGCCAACCCGGTCTTCCTTCTCCCCAGGGGCTTTGCCATTTCGGCTCTCCCGATTTGGATTTTTTCCACAGAACAAAATCCAGAGGGTGGTGCTTCTTTTTATTGATTTCAACGCGGCTTCCGGCTTCAAGTTCGGCTATATTTTTGCCTGAAAGCCTTCCATACGATTTGAATTTCTTTATATCGAAAAAAAGATCCCCGTCAACACTATACGCAAAACCTTTATCCTCAAGAGTTTTGCACATCTGAACTATTTGATCAATCATATCCGTAGCTCTCGGTGAATAGGTAGGCGCTTTTATGGAAAGTGATTCGGCATCTTCATTATAACTTTTTATGTATCTTTCAGCTATCTGTTCGGTTTTTATACCTTCTTGACTTGCTTTCTTTATTATCTTGTCATCAATATCCGTAAAATTTTTTACAAAAATCACCTCATACCCAAGATATTCCAGCAATCTTCTCAGAACATCAAACACGACTGCACTTCTTGCATGACCAATATGACAATCATCATACACAGTCACACCGCAGACATACATACGTACCTTATTCTTGTCTATAGGATAGAATTTTTCCTTTTTACGCATTAGATCATTATACAAACTGAGCAATTTATACCTCTTTGAAATATATAAGATTATAAAGAATTAATCTGTTTTTATAAAAACATGTGGTTCGTATTCGTGAAACAGTTCAGTTACGGTAATGCCTATTATGTCACCTTCCCGACTTGTTACTATTCCCGACAAAATCTTATGTCCGCCATTTTTAGCTCTTAGAATCACAGAATTACCCACCCTGTTTTTGTCGCCATTGATTTGTCCCCACAAAGTTGATCCCGTGAATATCGAAATATCTTTTATTCCAAACAATGAAATTTTTTCAGTTCCTATCGGTTTTTTATTGAGCAAAATAGGACTTCTGCTCCCTTTAATAAAATAGGTGCCTTCTCCTATTTCATCAAATAGTTCAGTCACAACAGCCTTTCCGTTATTTATAACTTTTGCATAACCAACAGGAACTGCAATCATCAGATTTCCTATTTTTTCAGGTACTTTTCTAATTAGCGTTATAATTTCACCTGTTTTCAATTTTTCATACGACTTAAGTACCAATATCTGTCCGGAAAGCTTAAGATTTTCTTCAGCCGATACAACACCCGCAATCTTTTTTCTCAGAATAAACTCTGCTCGTTTAACGCTGAAATAATTGGAATGTTTTATATTTTTTTTGCCGTTTTCCTGTATATTTTTGATAGTAATTTTTTTATTAATCAGAAGATATTCACCTGGAAATATTAGATTAGGATTGTAAACTTTTCTGTTTCTGCCGTAGAGTACCGGCCATTTGCGGGAATCTTTATAATATCGTTTTGATATATCCCACATCGTATCATTTTTGTTCACCTTATAATAATATCTTGTTTCAACAGCTTTAGTTTCCGAAAAAGATATCGAGAATGTTAATGCAATGAAGCTGACCAATGAAAAAAACACCAAGAAAATCTTCATCTTTTTTCCTCCCTTGACAAAGATACTGCGGCATTTGTTATATCTATCTAAATGAAATTTCCCCATTAGCTCTCTTATTGCCGCAACATACCAATTTTATAAAAAATATAAAGCACTACAAATGAGCATAACAAAAAGCCGATTTGTGTCAAGGGCGCGAATTGCACAGTACCTTGCGGCAGCTATAAAGTATCCGAAATACCTCCGGAGATCACAAATCGTATACCCTCTTCAACGGAAATTGAAAGCGGAATAACCTCATTTAAGGGAACAATGAGTAAAAATCCAGATGTAGGGTTAGGCGTTGTCGGAACAAAACAGGACAGCATTTTCTTTTCAAACCTCTCTGTAATTTTCCCCTCAAGCTCGTTCGTAACAAAGCCGATGGCAAAGCTGCCTGCTTTGGGATATTCAACGAGAACAACACGAGAAAACTTACTTTTGCCGTCCTTATTGGAGAAAGCAGAAAAAATCTGTTTAATCGGCTGATAAAGATTATGCACGAGAGGCATCTTTTTGAGAAGAGCATCCCACCATTCAAAAATTTTTTTGCCTATTACGTTTTCAGCCACTATTCCCGACACTACGACTATAACAAGCAACGTTACAAGACCTATACCGGGTATATGAACGCCAAAAAGATAATCAAAAAACGGAGATAAAATACTGCCTGCCGCGTCAAGCAAGGCTTTGAGGATGTAGAATGTTAATACCATAGGCGTTAGAATCAGAATACCGGCAAAAAAATAGTGCCTGAATTTTTTTATCATTTCTTTTGCGACTGCTTCATATATTCAAGATAAGCATTTATAACATAGAGCTGATTCCCGATGTGTTTCAGCATAATTATAACTGTTTCATCTATGTCTTTGTTGGTGTACATATCCATAATTCCAAACATCTTGTCTTTGCGGCATATAGGAACTGCAACCTCTGTTTTATAGCCGTTATCATCCGTAAGGTTATTTGAAGTCCTATCCACAAAACATTCACCTTTATTCAAAACTTTTGCAAACGGATAGATCGCTCCGCGCTCCAACTCCCAATAAAGTTTATTCTCAACCATTTTAATATCTCCTTCATATGCAATAGGTTTTATAATACCCCTTTTTTCCTTTTTGCCAATCCATACAAGTGAAGCATTGAATATTATTCTCATATCTTTGCAGATGCGCTCAAAAATATTTTCCATCGAAGCATTACTCAAAGCCATTTTATAGATTTCACGCATTGACGAAAAAAGTTTATTTCTTTCACTGTTAATCTGTTCTATTTCCGACAATTTGATTGCAATTGCAATATCACCCGTAAGCTCCTTCAAAAATTCGTACATTGTGTTGTTAATATTTCTATTTAAAGAAACAAAAAGCTCACCATAAATCCGGTTTTCAATCTCAAGCGGGAAAAATGCCGCTCTTCTGAATTTGTGACTGTCGGCAAGCTTATACAGAAACTTCATATTGGGCTCACTGAAAATATTGTCCGCCACATAAGGCTTATTGTTTGCCATGCTAAAAAAATTGCGGCAAATTTCTTTAGCATGTTCACGGCTGATATTGCCCTCACAGGCAACAATATGCGGATCATCTGTATACAAAGATATATAAGCAATCCCGGCAATCCCATTGTCGACAAGTTTTGAGCAGGTTGTTCTGTATATATCCGAGATCAGCTCTCGTTTTGCGATCATCTGATTTATATCTCTTAAAAGAGTCATAATTTTGTTTAGATAGACTGTTTTGTTATTGGCATATTCAATTTGATTTACAAGCCGTACATTTGATATCGCAAGTGCAACATTATCTGCGATTATCTCAAGATAAGTTTGATCCAGTTCGTCAAAATCAGCTCTATCGATTTTGTTGTGAATCTCTAAACAGCCCAATAGTGTATTTTTATAAATTATCGGAACATTAATGAGGTTATAAAAACCAATTTTTTTCCTTATTTCGGAAACAACAAGAGGGTCATTCAATGTATCGTTAGAAATGTACGGCTGCCTTGTTTCTATTATGTGTCCCGGAACGCCGTAACCTTTTTCAAAACTATAATCAATAGATTCCCACCTGTTTTTCACTAAATATTCCTTAAATATCATCCTGTCATCTTTGTGTATTCCGAATGTTCCATCCTGCCCGCCCGTCAATCTTATGGCTCCGTCAATTAGTTTATGAAAAATCCCTTCCTCATTAGCCACAGAATGAATGTCGGTAACGATCTTAATCAATTCATCGGTTTTTTTCTGCCTTCTTGTAAGAGCCCTGTTTTTTTTCAGGTTATCCTTATAAAAAGAATCAATCACGGAAAACGTAAGCGATATCGCAATGGTTACCATAAAGATACTTCCTAATGCAAAACCGTAAGGAGCAAACCAATGAACAGGTCTCAAGAACGGATAATCCGCCTGATGAAGTCCCCACAATATGAATATGATTCCGGTTGCAACATTTGCAGCTGAGTGTTTCTGTTTGCCAAAAATAAAAAACTCAACTCCGGTAAAGATATTTGCCGAAGCTATCAAAAAGAAGATCGGCAATGTTTTATAAACAAAAGCTACATTTGTAAAATAGGCAATCAATATCCATAGAATGCCTAATGTCGCCATAGCATAACAGGTAAGTTTCGACAAACCTTTTATCGTCCGATTTCTCAGTGCTAAGGCGCCCTGTAGAAAAAAGACAGCAGGTACGAATGCAAATATATTTGATAAGAGTATAAATAGATCTATATTTGTAATAAAATTCAGTATACTGAAAAGATAGCGAAAAAAGTAGAGAATAAAGGCGTAATAAAACAGTCTTATATGGTTTTCGTTTTTGTACCTGTTTATCATCCACAAGATAGCTGCTGTCATTAAAACAGCAAAAAGCATTAGAAATTGAACCAGGAATATCGGTTTCATACCGCTTCCCTCAAAGGCATACAATTGTTACAAACAGATATATTCATCCTTATTTAATGATATCAAAAAAAGGAAATTTTTCAAATTCAATAAATTCAACGGTTGACAAATATGATAAAAAACATATATTTTACGAATGATTCTTATTGCTAAAAAAGAAATTAGGGAAGGGCAATTGAAGGAAAGAATACCAAAATCAACTTAGATAAGATCAAAATTACCAAAAAAAGAACTGCTCTTATCAATGAACTGGAGAGACGGTATAGCCATCCGACCGCAGAGGAGTTGTATCTATATAGCATGGAGGAATATGATGGAACATGACACAGCAACAAAAATTAACGAAAATGAAAAGGCTGTACTGACTGCACTTGAAAAATTGGGTGCGGCTTCCGGCTCAAAGGATATAGCCGCGGAATCGAATCTCAATCCGAAAACCATATCCGGCGCTATCAAAAAACTTAAAAACAGCGGTTTTATTGAATCGCCGGCAAGATGCAAATATAGCATAACCGAGCAGGGGAAAGAGCAACTTTCTCACTAAAACAAATAAATTTTAGGAGTTTTATTATGTCGGTTTTAGTTACAAAAGAGGCACCGGATTTTACCGCAAAAGCAGTATTGGCAGATAACGACATCAAAGAAATTTCGCTTTCTTCATATAGAGGAAAATATGTCGTTCTATTTTTTTACCCAATGGATTTTACATTTGTCTGTCCAACGGAAATTTTAGCATTCAATAAAAAATTGAACGAATTCGAAAAGAGAGATTGTCAGGTGATAGGCGTTTCTACAGATTCGGAATTTTCCCACTTAGCATGGAAAAATACACTTGTAAATAATGGCGGTATCGGGAATATCCAATATCCTATAGTTGCCGATATTTCGAAAGAGATAGCCGAAGCTTATGATGTGTTGTTCGATAAGTCGGTTGCGCTGCGCGGTCTTTTTCTGATCGATAAAAAAGGTATTGTAAGACATCAAACAGTTAATGATCTTCCTCTCGGCAGAAATATTGATGAAGCCTTGAGAATGGTTGATGCACTTCGGTTTCATGAAACGAATGGAGAAGTATGCCCTGCAAATTTCGAAAAGGGCAAAGATGGAATGAATCCTACACCAAAAGGTGTAGCCGAATATTTGTCAAAACATAAAAACGATTAGGGAGGGAATAATGACTGAGAAATTGGAAGTTTATAGATGTTCAATATGCGGAAACATAGTTGAGGTACTTCATGGAGCGGCCGGCGAGCTGGTATGCTGCGGAAAACCGATGGAATTATTAAAAGAAAATACAACCGATGCGGCAAAAGAGAAGCATGTCCCTGTAATCGAAAAGGTAGAAAACGGCTATAATATTAAAATAGGTTCTGCAAAACATCCAATGATCAAAAAACATTACATTGAGTGGATCGAACTTATAGCTGACGGAAGATCTTACAAAAAATTCCTTAATCCATATGATGAACCGGAAGCATTTTTTGAAATTTCAGCCGACTTCGTCACAGCAAGAGAGTATTGCAATCTTCATAAATTTTGGAAGGCTGAGTTATAAACTCAGCCTTGCATATTAGATTGGCACCTTGAGCAACATAGCAGCTTGACTATGTTTATTATGCAGTGGTCTCATATATAGATAGGGAAATTTTCTTTTTTGTTGTTCAAGAAACGAAAATGACTTTGGTTTACTTGAGAAAAATAAAAAAGGTTTGATGAAAAATAGAAAGGCACTGTTCGAGTCTTTGTATAACAAATTCAATAAAAGAGAATTTGCATACCCGGATCCTGTTACCGTTCTCTACAGATACAGCGATCCGTCTGATCAGGAGGTAGCAGCTCTTATCGCGTCAGCTCTATCATACGGCAGGGTAGCGCAGATTCTCAAATCAACCGATTATATCCTGAAGCAATTGGATCCCCCATATAATGCGGTGAAAAACTGCACGGAAAAATCTCTTAGATTCTGCTTTCATGGCTTCAAACATCGATTTACAACAGAAAATGATCTGATATACACGCTTTTGGGCATAAAAGAGGTGTTAAACAGCTATCGCTCAATTCATGATCTTTTTCTTTTAAATTACAGAAAAGAAAGTAAAAATTATCTGCATAGTCAAATCGAAACAATCAAAATACTAAACCGATTTTTCTCAGGAAACAACAGCCTGCTGCCGAATCCGGAGAAAGGAAGCGCCTGCAAAAGAATAAATATGTTTTTAAGGTGGATGATCCGTAATGATGAAATAGATCTCGGTATCTGGAATGATCTGCCGGCATCCAAACTTATAATT
>CAZPBP010000016.1:0-13494 GCA_964584845.1 uncultured Hippea sp. | reverse complement strand
GCGAACTTCTGCAGAACTAACCGGTTAGTTCAAAGAAGTTCAACGCAGCGTATGGAAAAGCAGATATTGCTGAGACTGCGTTAAATGCGTAAGGTCAGTTACTAAATTACAATTTTCAAGCTAACCGGTTAGCCCTTCAAATTTTAATTTTTAAATCTCGCCGGCTCTTTGGCTTCTGTGGAGGCGTTTATTGTGCAACGGTCTCATAAATCGTTTATACTGCTCGATACTCAATGATACTACTGCATCTGTTCGGTCAGTATGCTTCTCAACTTTTCATAATTTGGAGGATATTTTGCCGAGAAACGCAGAAATTGAGGTATCGGATATCTGACCCCGCCCCTTTGTGTTCCCTCCAGTCCTTCGATGATTTCTTCAATTTTTTCTTTAGGAATAGAAAACGCCATTTCGCTATCCTGAGTACCTCCAAAAACTCTGTCGCCATAGCAAGGCAAGACAACTTTGCACCGCTTTTCACTAACTGTAGAAATAATCTCATCAGCGCAGTCAATTCTTGAAGCAAACGATGAGCTTAGTCTTCCGCCTTCATTATAGAGCGCAGCCGCAACAAGCCGCATAAGCTGTGCCGGATTGCAATATATAACAACAACATCAGGTACAAAATCCGCTCTCGAAAGAGGGGCAACTATCAAACCGTCGTATTTGCCGAATTTCAGCTTGGGAACGGCAGACTCGGTTTTTTTTCCTGTAGAATTATCTTTGGTGTACATTCCTGCAGTCAGATTACCATTTTTATAAAAATCATCTATCGGCTTGAATCCGAAAGCTTCAAGTGCCAGCGGGCAGGAGATCTCTTCCTTTTTCAGCAGCATACTCCATCCATATCGCCTCGAAATCCCAAATGTCTGACATATTGCAGAATCAAACCCAAGTTCTGTTGGAGATTTTATTCTATCCGGGACGGAATCCTCTTTTTTCCAAAGTTTTACCGCCAATGGGAATGAATCCGGTCTTACATAATCCCTTATAAGTCTGTCAAGTTTTTCCAACATATATCCTCCGTTTACTGTGCAATGGTCTCATTATGGCCTTTCCGGTCCCAAAATCACTATGAGATGTTTTGAATTCAGAAGACCATTCATAGTATTGTTTATCTCTTTATCCGTTATTGCCTTAATTCTTTTATAATATTTCCGATTATACAGGTATCCGAGTCCATATAGTTCATTCAGGGAATAGTTCTGAGCCTGGGCGGAATTAGAGAGCAGCGATAATCGAATGTTTCCGACAAGATAGCGTTTTGCCGCATCAATTCTTTTTTTGCTTAAACCGCTTTTTAATTTTATAAGCTCTTTGTTCAAAAGAGTTAGGCTGTATTTTAGGTTACCTTTTTTTGTTGCCAAATAGATCGTAAATGATCCTATGCCTATTCCGGGTCTTAAAAATGAAGTCACTACATACGATGTGCCGTGCTTGTCCCTTAAATCGGTAAACAGTATGCCGCTTTGTCCGGAAAGTGCGGCAGAAATGATATCGAGAACCGGATATGCTTTTGATTTTATACCTTCCGTAATCCAACTGTAAGCAATGTTGGACTGCAGAGCATCTTTGTGCAGATATATAGGTTTGTATTCAGGTTTTACCGTATAGGACGGATAGCTGACTGTCTTGCCGCTTTTCATGTTCCCGAAGGCGTCCCTGACAGCCTGCAGGGCGATTTTTGTATCAATATCTCCTACTATTGAGATGACCATATTTTTTGGAACATCTATTTTTTTGTAAAAGTTTATTAAATCGTTTCTTTTGATTGCCTTAATCGTATCGGCATCTCCCAATTCATCAAGCGAGTACGGATGATTGTTGTAAATGTATTTGTTTACATTTTTAAAGAGTAAGGTAGTCAGTTGTTCTTTTTCTCTCTTTATGGAATCAAGCGTCGCTTTTTTTACTATTTTTAATTGACTATCCGGGAATACTGGATGAAGCAGCAGGCCGGCAAACAATCTGAAATCGGATTTAAAGAATCTTGAAAGAAAATTACCGGATAACCCTAAGCTGTTTCTTCCTGAGAAACCGTTTATGGAAGCTGCCGTTTTATCTAACTGCTCTAAAATTTCCTTCCTTTTTAATCCTTTTGAGCCTCTTGTGAGCATAGCTGCTGTTAGATGACTTATTCCGGCCTTTCCTTTGGGTTCGAGAAGCTGCCCTCCTTTAAATACCGCAAAAATACTCGATGTCTCCGACGAATGATTTTCTTTAATAATTACCCTTATGCCGTTTTTCAAAACAAATCTATTTACAGCACTTATCTTTTGAAGGCTTAGTTTTTTAATCACTGCAGCCGAAACAATCTGCTTCTTATATAATGTGCCTACGGTAAGACGGTTGGGATTCAGATATCTCCTTGCCATTTGTTTTATATCTGTTTGGGTTGTTGCTTTTAATCTTTTGATATATTGAGACTCAAAATTAAGCATATTCATTATTGCAAATTGACCAAGCTGCATGGCTCTGCCCGGAATTGTGCTGCGCCGGCGTATAAAATCTGCAATAAGTGAAAGTTTGGCGTCACTAAGTTCCTGCTTTGAAATTCCATCGATCTGTATTTTTCTTATCTGAGCAAGGATTATTTTGTATACCGGAATGACATTTTTTGGCTCAGAGACAGCCTGGATAATGAATAGCCCCGGATATTCGGGGGTCATAGCATAGGCATAAACAGAATCAGCCAGCGGCCCGGTCTCAATCAGTGATTCGCTCAGACGGCTTGACGATGATCCACCCAAAATTTCAGCCAGCAGATCAAGTTTTGCACTATCGGTATTTTTGATGCTCGGAATTGGGTATGACAGAAACAGATGCTCACTCTCCGACGGAGCATTTATATGAAAAAATTTGAAATGACGAGGTTCTGCCGCCGGTCTTTTATGAATTACTGTCGATCTTTTCAATTTTTCAAATATCTTCTGTATCTGTTTAACCATTGAAGCTGTATCAAAATTTCCAACCACCACAACAATCATATTATTCGGCAGATACCACTTATTGTGATAGCGCAGAAGATCCGCTCTGGTAAATCTTTTTACATTATCGGGATATCCGATAGTGGGTCTTCCGTATCTTTTTACTCCGTAGCTCTCGCTGATAGCCGCATTCATAAATCTTCTGGAGGGCTCATCTCTATCCATACGATATTCCTCAAGTACCGGCTTCTTTTCTTTTGCAAGCAGAGAACTGTTGAATGTTGGATTTATAACGGCATCTGCAAAGACAGGAAACACCTTTCCAAACTGCTTTGATGCGACAACAAAGTGAAAAACCGTTTCTGATTTTGAGGTAAAGGCATTGATTCTGCCGCCGTTTTCCTCAACAATCTTTGCAAGTTCTCCGGATTTATATCGTTTTGAGCCTCTAAATGTCATATGTTCTATAAGATGACTGATGCCGGCTTCTTTTTCGGATTCATCTGCGCTTCCTACTTTTACCCATATGCCGGCAGCTATAACCTTACTTGAATGATTCTCTTCCGTAACTATCTTAAGTCCGTTGGGAAGTGTGTGAAGTTGATAGGCGTATGCTGTTGTAGAAAGCAATACCGCAGCGACAAAACCTAATAGAAATTTAATTATTTTCATACCTATTCCTCCATTTTCTGTTCTTGTGTCTGCATTGCAAATACCCTCATTGATCCATAACGATTATCTTGAGCCCTAAATCCGGAACACCCCGATCAATTAGAGGTGTCAGACAAGTATTTTTATAAATATCTTAGGCATCGGCTTTTGCGTGTTCTGCTTTGCCGGAGCTGTTCTTTATTAAAAGATCTGCAAATCTGACCGCCGAGACTGCATCTTTCGAATAACCGTCTGCCCCGATTGATTTTGCAAAATCACTGTTGACTGCGGCTCCGCCAACCATTACTATAGTTGGAATATTATGCTTTTTGAGCAGCTTTATCACATTTCCCATCTGCTGCATAGTTGTTGTCATCAGGGCCGAAAGGCCTACAATATCCGCTTTATGTTTTATGGCTGCTTCAACAATATCTTTATTTTCCACATCTTTACCCAAATCAATCACTTTGTATCCGGCATTCTCAAGCATCAAAGCAACGATATTTTTTCCTATATCGTGTATATCGCCTTTTACCGTCGCAATTACAACGGTGCCCTTTGTGTTGGTTTTATCCTGAGCTATAAACTGTTTCAGATACTTTGCCAATTTCTTTGCCGAATTGGCGGATTTTATCATCTGAGGCAAAAAATAGATTTTTTTTTCGTAGAGTGTGCCTACAATCTGAAGTGCCTTGATCATCACGGTTTCCAATATTTCAGAAGGGTTCATTTTTTCTAAAAGGTTCGATGCAATATCTATTGTTTCATCTGATCCTTCTATTATAGCGGCATATAGTTTTGCCTCGGAAGAATTCTCATCAAACGGATTGTCGAATTCAGCCTTTTTTCGAATGTCTGTGGTCACTCCTATTTTGATATCGGGAGCGTGCTTTATATATATTGTATCCGAATCTTTTTTTCCTTTAATCAAGTCTGAGGAAAGAGATATTGCATGCAGAAGCTGATCGGCAGGATTACAGATTGCGCTGTCAAGTCCGTTTTCTATGGCCATTGCAAGAAATGCAGCATTAATAAATGCTCTTTGAGGAAGACCATAGGAAACATTGGATAGTCCCATTGTAGTTGAAATACCCAATCGTTCCTTTACAAGCTTTATGGTTTTTAATGTTTCATTTACCGATTTGCCCTCAGAACCTACAGTTAAAGTCAAAGGGTCTGCAATAAGATTTTCTCTTGGAATACCCAAAAGATCGGTCCGTTTAACTATCCTTTCGGCAATTTTTAATCTTCCTTCCGCAGTTTTAGGTATTTTTTTATCAAGAAGCAGCACTACAACCGCGGCCCCATACTTTTTTGCAAGCGGCAGAACGGTTTCCATACTCTCATCGGTTCCGTTCACAGAGTTGATTATCGATTTTCCGTCTGAAGCCGTCAAACCCATTTCCAGAGCAGCACTGTTCGGAGAATCGATTACCAGCGGAGTTGAAACGACACTTTCTATGGTAAGCACCATCTTGTGCATAAGCATAACTTCATCGACACCAGGAGCACCCACATTAAGATCTAATATTTTTGCGCCTTCCGTCACCTGTTTCGCCGCCTCTTTTCTGTAAGGAGCTGTTTTATTATTGACTAAAGCTTCACGCAGCAACCGTTTTCCTGTTGGATTCATTCGTTCTCCAATCATAACAAACGGTCTTCCGTAGCCGAATTCCACAAGATCTGAGGCAGATGTTACCCTCGTTGCCTCGGGGACAGAGTTTCTGTGCGGGCGGGCCGCTATGTTGCTTTTTATCAAGCGTATGTATGATGGGTCGGTTCCGCAGCATCCTTTGATAATGGCAGGATAGAACGAAAAGTTTTTCATTGAAGAAAGCATATCCGCACTTGATTCCTGAAACTTTATCTTACCTGAAGAGAACCTCGGCAGGCCGGCATTGGGCTGAGCAATGAGAGGTTTGCCGGTAACTGCTGCCATTCTGTTTACAATACTGTAGATTTTATCTGTTCCAAGCCCGCAATTTGCTCCAATAACATCGGCGCCAAGCGCATCGGCAACTACAGCGGCAACCTCAGGAGTTGTTCCGAGGAGAGTTCTCTCGGTTTCGGTGAACGTCATCATAGCTATAACAGGAGTGTCCGTAACCGATTTTACTGCTATTAATGCGGCTTTCAGTTCTTTTATATCCATAAAGGTTTCAAGCGTTATAAGATCCACTCCGGCTTTCCATAGAATCTCAGCTTGTTCACTAAAAATATCTACAGCTTCAGCAAATGTCAGTTCTCCGTTAGGTTCAACAAATTTTCCCGTTGGACCTATGCTGCCGGCGACCCATACGGCTTTCCCTTTTGCAGCTTTTGCGGCAATCGTTACCGCATTTGCGTTTATTTGGGCTATTTTGTCCTCTAAGTTGAAATCCGATAACTTAATTCTGTTTGCGCCGAAACTGTTTGTTACAATAATTTCAGCTCCCGCATCAATATAATTTTTGTGGATACCGAGAATGGCTGCAGGATTTGTAAGATTAAGTGATTCCGGAGATTCTCCGTTTTTTAAAATATCGTATTTCTGAAGTTCCGTTCCCATAGCACCGTCGGCAACTATAACTCTTTTTTTCAGTTCATCTATTATATTTTTCATTTAACAACCTCGAACGGAAAAGTAAGAGATCTTCTTATAATATTCAGAACACCCTTTCCGATACTTTTTATAGGCATGGGAGCGATTAACGGATTATTCAATTTATCTTTAACGGAAAATGTCATGATTGAAAAACTTTTATCCTTGCCTGTCAATATCCATCCTACGATCGGTATTTTGGATATTATCTTGTTGATTAATGTAAAGGTTTTGATGCCCAATGTTCCATCAATATTATTCTGTTTAATGTCGTATATACCCTGAAAAACCATATTCAACTCTCCCTTAAAGATGATGGGTTTTGTAGTAGCCATAATTCCATCTTTTATCGCAATTGCACCGTTTATAGCCTTATATTTTAATCCTCTTTTCGAGAAATTTGCAAGCCGCAGCGTTAGAATGTTCTTTAAGCTAAGATAATTCAACAGTTTGACCAGGGCTGGAAACCGTTTGATGTTTCCCTTGTATGCACCAAATTTCACATTTACATTATAAGATTTCTTTAAATATACCAAAAAATCACCATCTGCTTCAATTCGTTTTGCTGCAATCTGACCGGTTAAACCTATCTTATCAAGAAGGAGATTATTATTTCTGCCGGAATATCTGAATACGCCTTTAATAAAGGAGTTGTTCGAGCTGTATGTTAGATTCGCTGTCATTACAGCATCCGGAAATCTGATCTTTACATTTTTCGATGTTATAAAACCGTTGTCAAATATGAAATCTGCCGTTACGTATGGCAAAATTAAATGTTTGTAATAAATGTTGTCAAGCTTTACCCTCAATGTCCCTTTGCCAAAATCTTTCTGTTTTTTTTCATGTTTCAACAGATTTGAAAGTAGGTCAAGTTTTATGCTTGAGCCCCGCAGCGTCATGAACCAATATTTTTTTTTGATATCATAGCTGCCGTCAGCACTGAAATTACCTTTTCCGACCTTCCCTTTTATATAAATCGTAAGATTATTCCGTTCAAAATTTAGCTTTGCTTTATATGACAGCAAAGAGGTATTCATATTAAGATGAGCATAACCGCTGTATTTTTGACCTTTTATTGATAAATTGCCGGTTATCGTGCCGCTGCTGTCGAAACCTGCAATCCTTCCTTCTGTACGCCCGTTAAAATATATCATAATTTTTTTGTCTGCAGAAATATTGAAACTACCGTTATACGGAAAATCCAGATTATTTGAAACCATTTTCATAGATTCGGCATTTATTTTGCCCTCTATGCTGAATATTCTCTCATTGGGATTTTCAGAAAGAAGCCGGACAAAAAGTTTTAGGCTGCCGCCGTAAGTCTGCGAACTAAAATCTACATTGTCGGATTCTATTTTTACAACATCCGTATCTCTTTTAACAGTTATAAGTTTTGAGGAAAATTTAAGATCCTTTTTACGGTTAAAAATTACGGCATTATGCATAATGAACTTAAATGGAAAGAACGGTACCGGCTTAAAACGATAATTTTTGATTGAGACCGTTGTTTCGGCGGAAAGTGTATCTGCATAGCTGATGAGTTGATGAAAATTTTTAGGTATGACGAGCTTCTCAAAAAATTTTCTTGAATATTGATCCAATTTTAAATGGACCGGAATCAGCATATCGGAAACCGGATCGCTAAACAGCCTTTTTATCACTATTTTTGCACCTGAAACAGTCAAGGTGCCCAGTTGCCCGGAAAGTTTTGTCAGATAAATTGTTTTGTCTTTTAATCTGAAGGTTCCGGATACATTATTAAAAAGCGGCGTGTCGTCTGTTACTCTGAAGTTTACATCAGATGCAGAACCGGCTGCATAAATAGCCGCATCTTTCCATTTTTTCAACCTACCCTCAATCACTGCATTTCTGATCAGCGCCTTGCCGGTTATTTTGTATGTTTTGAAAATCTCCGATAATTTTGTGCTGCCCTGTCTTAAAAATGTCGAATCGACAACTCCTCTGTTTAAACTGATCTTAAACCTGCTGCCATCCGATACAAAGTTAAAATTAAGTTTATTGCCGCCTTTTTTAAGATAAACCGAAACTTTATATCTGTTTTTGCCGTCCTTTGGATTTATAGAGAAACTTATGCTGAACGGCAACGCAATATCAAAGTACGGCTTAAGCGCAATTCGGCTGCCTGATGCTGTGACCGACAGCACATTATTATGAATATTATAATTTAGTTTTCCCGACATATTCTCAAGATTAAGAACTTTTGTCTCAGGGAAAATGGCTTTCAAATCCGACAGATTTATATGATTGAAATCAACTCTCAGCATACCGCTGTTCTTTTGATATTGGAACTTTGATCTATGACCTTCGTAGAAAAGATCTGCGCTTATCAGCTTGTCTTCAGTTTTTATATTATTGATAACGGCACTCTGTCCATTGAAAATGAGTGCAATTCTGCCCCCGGTCACTTCTGAAATTCTGAATCCAAAATTATGACCGTTCTTTTTGCTGAGTTCATTCAATGAAATCCTGATATCGGGGTCTTTCAGTTCCAATGATCCGATCGGTTTCTCGTTTTTCAAAATTGACGCGATCAGATCTGCTATCTTGTAGCTCACACGTACCTGTCTGATTCTGATATAGTCATTTTTTCTATTACATAAAATGTTGTCGGCTGTCACTGTTATGATACCGTTTTTTATCTTATAGCCGGCGTTGCTGAAACTTACCCCGCTGCAAACGGAATCTATCTGTCGGTGTATAATTCTGTTTAAAATCAGGTTTCTGCTAATGAAAAGAACACCCAAAGTCAGTATGATTATTGCAACAAAAAATACGACAATCTTTTTCATTTAAATATTGAAAAATGCATTTATAGAAGGCAGCATGATAAAGGTTGAAACATTAAGCATCTTGCTGTCAAAAAAGAGCTGCTCGGAAAGATTATGTCCAATCGCATCTATAACATACAGATGCCTGTTCCCTGAGGCATCCGTATATTTATCTTTGAGTTTTAGCGTAACATCGGGCAGTACTATCTCCTTTACCCCTGCAAACTCAGCCGGCGATGCCGGCTTGCATTCCTCTTCCGCGCTGTCTTTTTTAGAAAGTGCTTGCGATTCTTTATGCTTTTTCATACTGCAAATATAGATTGCTCTTCCCTCATTGAGCCATTTGTTTTCATATTTTGTCCCTATCTTTTCTGTTTTGTATATCTCATCGACAGAAGATTCGATAAAACCGTTCTCAGCAAGCAGTGATTTTGCTATTCTAAAATAATCCTCACTGTCGGTTGCAAGATTGATTACGCCCCCTTTTTTTAGACAGTTAAAAGCTATTTTCGCAAATTCATCGGAAACCAGCCTTTTATTAGACTGTCTTTTTTTTGGCCACGGAACAGGAAAGTTGATGAAAATCTTAGATACCGAACTCGGTTCAAACAGATAAGTAAGCGCCGAAAGTGCGCTGATATTAATCAATTTTATTCCCGACTCATTCGCTTTCATAAGTTTTCTCTTTGTAAGATAAACCGATTTGGGCTGAGTTTCCATGCCTATTAAACTGTATTCAGGATAAAATCGGCGCAGTTTGAACAGAAAGTCACCTCTCCCAAAACCAATTTCCACTATAAGATCTTTGTCATTTCCGAAGCTCTTTTTCCAATCGACAAATTGCACAATTGGTCCGCTGATTTCATATTCCGAATCGATTAGCGGTGGAAATCTTCCCGATGAGCTGAGATTATTCTGCATAATTTCAATATTGTTAAGCACCCTTTTTATTTGACAGGCAAAAAACTGAAGGAATTTTTTTATTCCATCGTCAATTTCAGGTTTGGACGTCTTGTATATTTTAAACAGATATCCCAATTTCGTATTTTTTTGTTCTATGAAAATTGTTCTGTTTTTTATTCTGCCTGAAATATAAATTTCCCAGAGCGTTTTTTTTGGTGAGCGCCAGCAGTTTTCGATTTTATAAATCGTATTTTTGTAGCTGAATTCATCAAAAGCCTCCGGTGCCAATATCATAGAATTTGAATTTGTTCTAATTAAAAAATGCGGCATTAAAGTTATGCAAGGGTTTTGATATGCAATTCCCTGAGCTGTTTCGCCGTCACGGAAGAAGGGGCATCCGTAAGCGGACAATAGGCGCGCTGGGTTTTCGGAAATGCTATCACATCTCTAATGGAGTCTGCACCGACCATAAGCATTATAATTCTATCAAGTCCAAAGGCAATTCCGCCATGAGGAGGGGCACCGTAATTCAAGGCATCCAGTAAAAATCCGAATTTCCGTCTCGCTTCATTCTCATCAATTTGAAGAAGATTAAGCATTTCAAGCTGCAGATCGCTTCTATTGATACGGATACTGCCGCCTCCGATTTCGTTTCCGTTTAATGTTATATCATAGGCTCTTGAACGTATTTTTGAAAGATCACCGTTTTTATATTTTTCGAGATCGTCGGCAAACGGAGCGGTAAACGGGTGATGCATCGACAAAAAACGTTCTTCAGTATCACTCCATTCAAATAACGGAAAGTCGGTTACCCACAAAAAGCTGAAGTTTTTATTTGGAAGATATCCTTTAATTTTTGCAAGTTCAAGGCGAAGATGAGAAAGACTGTCGGCTACAACCTTTTTTGTATCGGCAACAAAAAAAAGCAGATCGCCCGGCTCAGCTTCAGCTTTTTTCAGAAGTTCACTTTTTTCGTTGTCACTGAAAAATTTGATAATAGGTGATTGCAGCGAATCGGCTTTAACTTTTATCCATGCCAGACCTTTTGCGCCGTAACAAGCCGTCAGTGCGGTAAGTTGATCAATCCGGCGGCGTGTCATGTCTCCCATCGCTTTTGCATTGATGAGCTTAATCTGCCCGCCTTTTTCAAGCACATTCTTAAATACTCCAAAACCGGTTTTTTTGAAAATCTCTCCGACATCGACAAGCTCTAACGGAAACCTGATATCGGGCTTGTCGGATCCAAAACGGTCTATCGTCTCTTTATGTGTCATTCTTGGTATGGGAAGAGAAATATCAAGATTCAGCACATTGCGGAATACATATTGAAGCATTTTTTCTGAAACGGATATCACATCTTCTTCGTTTACAAAAGAAGATTCAACATCGATTTGGGTAAACTCCGGCTGCCTGTCGGCTCTGAGATCCTCATCTCTGAAGCATTTAACGACCTGAAAATAGCGATCGAATCCGGCAATCATAAGAAGCTGTTTGAAAAGCTGCGGCGACTGCGGCAGTGCGTAGAACTTCTCTTTGTTGACGCGGCTCGGCACAAGATAATCACGTGCTCCCTCAGGTGTACTTTTTGTTAATACAGGTGTTTCAACCTCGATAAAGCCGTTTTTATCATAAAAATCTCTCACGGCTTTAACGGTTTTATGGCGGATAATCAAATTTTTCTGCAGTTTTTCCCGTCTCAGATCCATATAGCGATATTTTAATCTCCTGTCTTCTCCTACACTGTCGGCCTCACCAAGCGGAAACGGCGGAGTTTTTGATTCCGACAATATCCTCAGCTCGCAGTCAATTAGAAGCTCGACTTCGCCTGTTGCGAGATTCGGGTTTACCGTTCCATCTGGACGGGATCTGAGATGTCCTCTTGCGGCAACGCAATATTCACTTCTCAATGACTGGGCATAATTATGCGTTTCTTTGTTATCGGACGGATCAAACACAATCTGAATGATACCTGTCCTGTCTCTCAAATCTATGAATATCACTCCTCCGTGATCACGCCACGAGTTTACCCATCCGTAAACCGTGACCTCTTTGTTCAGCTGTTCCTTTGTAATATTTCCGCAATAGTCGGTTCTTTTTAATCCATCGATGTCGGTTTTCACAATATCTCTCCAAATTCATCAATTTTTATCAATTTTTGTTTTTTCTCTTTCATATCTTTAATCAACAAAGTGCCTGTGACTCTTTCATTTTCACCCATAATTACGCATATTTGTGCACCGGCTACATTTGCCCTTCTAAGTTGAGACTTTATACTTCCGCCTTTGTAGTCGAAAAGGCAGCTGCGCTTTTTTGCAGTTGATGCAAAAAGCTTAAATAGTACGATTTTGGAAGGTTTATCGAGTGCTATAAAATAGACGGTCTTTTCTGAAGTATGCTCAATGTCGCTGAGCAAAAAGATTCGTTCAATTCCCATTGCCCATCCCGTTGCAGGATTATCTTTGCCTCCGAGTGATTTTACAAGATTATTATATCTTCCTCCGGCAACCAGCGCCGATTGCGAGCCGAGCTTGTCGGTTGTGATTTCAAAAACGGTTTTTGTGTAATAGTCGAGACCTCTGACAAGCATAGGATCATCCTCAAACGCTATATTGATATTGGAAAGATATTTTTTCAATTTGTTATGATGTGTGCTGCAGCTGCTGCAGAAATGATCTCGGCCTGAAGGCGCGTCTTTTGCTATTTCGGAGCAGCGTTGAACTTTGCAGTCTAAAATTCTTAAAGGATTGATATCCAGTCTTCTTTTGCAATTGTCGCACAATTCCTGATGATATTCTCTGAAATAGTCGACAAGTGCATTTTGCCATCCCGGTCTGCATGCCGAACATCCTATACTGTTGAGCAAAATTTTGACACTTTCTATGCCAAGCGACCTGATAAGTCCATATGCAAGAATAATTTGCTCTGCATCAAGTGCGGGATCATCGACACCAAACGCTTCGATTCCTGCCTGATGAAACTGTCTCATGCGCCCTTTCTGAGGTCTTTCATATCGATACATAGGTCCGAAATAGCACCATTTATGAAGCAGTTCCGAGCTGCATTTATGCTCAATAAAACTTCTTACAGCGGAAGCGGTTCCCTCCGGTCTCAACACCAAACGCTTGCCTTTTTTATCGTTAAACAAATACATTTGCTTATCCACTATATCGGTCCCATCTCCTATGCCTCTGATAAAAAGATCAGCATATTCAACTATGGGAGTTTCTATAAGCTTATACCCAAATCGTCGGGCATTTTCCAAAAATAACGACCGAATCTTTTCCCATTTCCAACTTTCCTCCGGCAAAATATCGGCCATTCCTTTTACGGACATACTGCACCTCTTAAATTGTGAATTTACCTTTATGCATTACTAAAATCGCTGAGAGCCGTACATAGTGTAAGCAAGGTAAATTATAGATAAAGATTATGATTTTTATACTCTTTTGTCAACTTATAAACACAGCTTATGCATATATTTATGAGACCGTTGCACAGTAAGCGTCAGTTACGCCGGTATTCAGGGTATTCAGAAAAACTGCCGCAGCTCGTGTAAGAAGGCTCTTACGGCAAATATGCGGAAAAGCAAAATGTTAAATCGTGATTCGTGAATAGTTGACAAAGAAAAGAGAGATTGCTTCGCTAC
>CAZPBP010000015.1:0-13568 GCA_964584845.1 uncultured Hippea sp. | reverse complement strand
TGATGAAATAGATCTCGGTATCTGGAATGATCTGCCGGCATCCAAACTTATAATTCCATTGGATATTCATATGCATAATATTTGCAAATCGTTAAAAATTACCGACAATAAGAATGCCAATATAAAAACCGCAATTGAAATAACAGATTACTTTGCTAAAATCTCTCCTGATGATCCGGTGAAATATGATTTCAGTTTAACAAGAATAGGAATAAAATTTGGTATAAAGGAGGATGAATTTGCAAAAAGACTTGAATTTTGAACAACCTCAAACAAAATTTGACATAGCACTTATTAAAGAACTCTCAAAAATCTATCCCCACTTTGAAGACGGCAGGATAGACTACAGTAATGCCGAAATAGCGCCCATAGTAACCTGTTTTATAATGCATGATAATAAAATTTTTCTGGCAAAAAGAGGGAATAAGGTCAGAACATATAAAGGAAAATGGTGTACGGTTGCAGGCTATTACGATAGACCGCTGGCGGCTGAGAAGATTGCACTTATGGAACTCATGGAAGAGGCATCAATTACAAAAGAGCAGATAAATAAAATGATAAAAGGCAACCCGTTCAATTATACTGACAAAGATTACGATATCAAATGGGCAGTTCATCCATTTTTGTTTCTTGTAAATAACAAGAATATTACCCTTGATTGGGAACACGAAGAAATGACCTGGATTGCACCCGACAAGCTGTCGCAATATGATACGGTACCAATGCTTGACAGGAGTCTGAAATCGGTCTTGAAAATTCTTAAACACATTTGAATAATTTTAACAATTCACCTTACACTTATACGCTACTATTATTTATTGCTAAGGCTGTGTTTAGTGTATAAGGTGAGTTAATAAACAGCAACTACCCTTGACTAAAAAAGAAAAATCACGATAATTTCAATATACGGCATACAAAGGAGGCGACTTATGAAAGTGTTTGCGAAAAGATTGGTTATGTTTTTCAGCTTTGCATTTTTTTCCGTAATCATTGCAGGATGTGCAAATCAGTATGGAAATCCGCAGGTTGCAACTCCGGCAATCGGTGCAGCCACGGGTGCTGCAATAGGAGCAATGCTGAACAGACATAATCGATGGCAGGGTGCTGTAATCGGAGGATTGATCGGAGGTGCAGCGGGGTATGCAATCGGTGCAGTAGAGCAACGCGCCATAAATCAGGCGGTTGCAGCAAATAAACCGGTTATATATAGACGAAATACGGGAAATGGAGGATGGCAGCAGGTTGAAGCAACACCGGAATCAACCTACTATAATCCAAGCAAACATACAACCTGCCATAAGGTACGCACAAGAATCATAGAAAACGGTGTTGTGAAGCAAGATAAAACCAAAGAAGTCTGTGAAGGAGAGAAAAAGACAAACGAATATTAACTTCGAAACAGCTTTAACTTTATATATGAATTGTTTAATTAAAAAGATCATGCCTGCGAGGAAGGTGTTATACTGATGAAAATTGCGTTATTGCAGATAGAAATTTCGGAGAAACTTTCGGCGGTTGAAGAAGCGCTGCAAAAGATCGGCACAATTGAAGCCGATTACGCAATTCTGCCCGAGATGTGCTACGGAGGCTTTAATTATAAAACGATATTTGATAGAAGCAGGAATTTCAATCAAGTCAAAGATGTATTATTGGAATTTGCCGCACAAACTGCAACAGGCATCATCGGCACAATACCGGAATTGGAAGATGGAGAAATTTATAACAGCATGCTATACATAGATAAAGATGGCCTGCTTAAAAAGAAGCAGAGAAAACATTTTCTTTTTAAACCTAATAAAGAAGAGATATATTTCCGACCCGGGGCAAAAGAATATGTTCCGGTCAGATTAAAAGATGCTGTTTTTGGAGGCGCCATCTGCTATGAGCTGCGTTTTCCCGAAATTTTCAGAAAACAGTCGTTTGACGGTATGCAGATTGCGGTTGTGCCGGCGCAATGGCCGGCATCAAGAATCGCTCATTGGAAGACCTTGATTCAGGCGCGGGCGATAGAGAATTCATGCTTTCTGGCGGCAGTTAACGCAGTAGGCAGGCTCAACGATATGGAACTTGGAGGAAATTCTATGATTGTCAATCCCGACGGTAAAGTTCTTAGAAATTTGGGGAAAAACAGAGAGATTGCAGTAATAGATATCAATTTAGATGAGATTCAAAAAGCAAGAGAAATAATACCATCTCTTGAAGAATCAAAAAAGGAGCAATTTTATGGAAACAGTTAATACGGACAAGGCTCCCAAACCTATCGGACCGTATTCGCAGGCAGTGAGAGCCGGCAATTTTCTGTTTACATCAGGTCAGATTTGTGCAGATGACTCTGATTGTCCAAAAGGTATTGCAGAACAGACGGAGCAGATTCTAAAAAACCTAATTAATATCCTTAGAGCGGCGGGACTAAATGCGCAATCGGTTGTCAAAACAACCGTCTATCTGTCGAATATGAGCGATTTTGATAAAATGAATGAGGTTTATGAAAGATATTTTGAAAAAATTAAACCCGCACGCTCAACAGTTGCAGTTAATACTCTTCCAGGAGAAGTTAAAATAGAAATAGACTTAGTTGCATACAGCAAAGTCAATAAATAAAAAAAGAGGTAATAATGAGTGAATCGGTTATCGAAGATGCGCAACCATCCAAAAAGATTATTCATGTAAAAGTGACCCAAGATGAGTTTAATAAGATTTTTGAAAATAATCTTGTTATTGCAAGAAAATCGCTGAAGCTTCCCGGTTTTAGATCCGGAAAAGTGCCCAAGCGGTTAGTCCTGGAAAAGATGAAGGATGATCTGCAGAAAGAATCTATAGAAAAAACAGTAGAAAAGAGTTTCAAGGAAGCTATGGCAAAATGGAATATTTATCCGGTTTCTCAACCCATATTGTCAAATTTTAAGAATGAAAAAGATTCCCCACTTACGTTTGATCTTACGGTTGATGTAAAACCGAAGATATCAATCAAAGAATATAAAGGACTAAAACTTAAAAAGATAACAAATAATATTGACGACGAAGAGATTGATCACGCAATAGAGCATTTAAGAGAAACTTATGCTAAGACTGTTGAAATCGATAGACCGTCCAAAAAAGGCGATCTGCTGACGATTAATTTTGTGGGATATAATGAGGCCGGCAAAAAGATAGAGGAAGCTTCCGGAAAAAATTTTCTTATTGAGATCGGCAGCAAAAGAATGATTCCGGGTTTTGAAGAAAATTTAATTGATTTGAAGATCGGAGATAAAAAAAGTTTTTCTATAAAATTTCCGGTAAATTACAATAAGAAACTGGCCGGCAAAGCAGTCGGATTTGATGTTGAAATCAAAAAAATTGCCGAAAAAAAACTCCCTGAATTAAATGCCGAGTTTGCAAAAACAGTAGATCCAAAATACAAAGATATGCAGGAGCTTAAAGAGGAGATAAAGAAAGAACTGATAAAACAAAAAGATGAAAAGAATAAAACAATGTACAGAGAAACAATTTTTGAACAATTGATGGCAAAAAATCCATTTGATATACCTGAAAGTATGCTGGTTTCGGAATCAAACAATATGGTAAACTCGTACATAAGAAATGTCACATATCGGGGTGTTGATATTGAAGGAAAGGAGGAGTTTAACTATAAAAACCTAAGAAAAAAGTTTGATCCAATTGCCGAAAAACGGGTGAAATCTACATTCATAGTATTAGATATTGCTGAAAAAGAGAAAATATCGGTATCAAATAGTGAAATAGCCGAAGAAATTTCAAAAGAGGCTGCATATTATGGCAAAGATCCTAAGACAGTCTATAAAGATGCAGAAAAAAACGACAGAATCCCCGATATACGAATTCTCAAGCTTGAAGAAAAGGTTTCTGATTTTATCTTAAAAAACGCAGAGATAGTTGACGAAATAATCCAAACGGAAAATGAAACGGAAAGAGAGGAAAAAAATTGAGCGTGATTCCATATGTAATAGAGCAAACGGGCCGCGGCGAAAGAGTATACGATATATATTCACGGTTGCTAAAAGATAGAATTATCATTTTAGGCAGCGAAATAGATGATATCGTTGCAAACTCAGTCGTAGCTCAACTGCTGTTTCTGGAGGCAGATAACCCTGATAAGGATATTTACCTGTATATCAACAGCCCCGGAGGAATTATCAGTTCAGGGTTAGCAATATATGATACTATGCAGTATATTAAGCCTGATATATCTACGATCTGCATTGGACAGGCTGCATCAATGGCCGCAGTTTTGCTTGCCGCCGGAAAGAAGAGCAAACGATTTTCTCTACCTTATTCGAGAATAATGATACATCAACCATTGGGCGGTACGCATGGAAAATCTACCGATATCCAAATCCATGCCAAAGAAATATTGGAACTGAGAGGTTATATCAATAAAATTCTATCCAAGCATACAAACCACACAGAAAGAAAAATAAATGCCGACACGGAAAAAGACCGGTTTATGAGTGCAGAGGACGCGCTGCAGTACGGCATCATTGACAAAATCGTAAAAAACAGGAGTACTAAATGAAAAAAAGCGGTATTTTACGTTGTTCTTTCTGCGGAAAAAGTCAGGATGAAGTTGAAAAACTTGTTGTGGGTCCGGGCGTATATATTTGCAACGAGTGTGTTAAACTTTGCGTGGATATAATTTCTCAGGGAAATAAGCGCTCATATAAAAAAACGAAACACAAAATTTTAAAACCTCATGAGATATATAGCAAACTGAACCAATATGTCATAAGCCAGGACGAGGCAAAAAAGGTTTTATCGGTTGCCGTTTACAATCATTACAAGCGTATCGAATTCGATAAACAAAATGAAAATGATGTAGAGCTTGAAAAGAGCAACATATTGCTTATGGGTCCAACCGGAACCGGCAAAACCTTGCTGGCCCAGACATTGGCAAAAATATTAGATGTCCCGTTTGCAATGGCTGACGCAACAACACTGACCGAAGCAGGTTATGTTGGAGAGGATGTTGAAAATATATTGCTGAGACTGCTTCAGTCGGCTGATTACGACCTTAAAAAGGCCGAGAGAGGCATAATATATATAGATGAAATTGATAAGCTGGCAAGAAAGTCTGAAAGTACCTCCATAACAAGAGATGTTTCGGGCGAAGGGGTTCAGCAGGCTCTTTTAAAGATTATTGAAGGAACCATCGCCAATGTACCTCCTCAGGGAGGCAGAAAACATCCGCAACAGGAATTTATTCAGATGAATACAAAGAATATTCTTTTTGTTTGCGGAGGCGCCTTTGATAGACTGGAAGATATTATTGCGCGAAGAATGGGAAAAAGTGTCATTGGATTTGAATCGGAAGGAATAAAAAATAGATCCTCCAACAAAATTGAACTGCTTAAAAATGTCTGTATCGATGATCTTGTCAAATATGGAATTATACCGGAACTTGTAGGCAGACTGCATGTTCTCACCACCTTAAGCGAGCTTTCAGAGCCGGATCTGATACAAATTCTAACCCAGCCTAAAAATGCTATTATTAAACAGTACAAAAAACTATTTGAAATAGAGGATGTAAATCTGGTGTTTACCGATGAAGCAATTAAAGCTATAGCCAAAAAAGCAAAAAGCATGAAAGTCGGCGCAAGAGGTCTGCGCTCTATAATGGAAAAACAGATGCTCAATACTATGTACGAATTGCCGGATATGAAAGAAATCACAGAATGTATAATAAATGATAAGATGGTTGAAAAAAATCAGGAACCTGTCTATATAAAAAGGGCAAAACAAGCCAAGCGTTCTGCATGAGCATTCAATATCATGGCACTACCGTAATTTCCGTCAGAAGAGGCGGTTCTGTGGCAATCGGTTCAGACGGACAGGTTACAATGGGCAGCACTATAGCAAAGTCGAATGCCAAAAAGATAAGAAGAGCGTACAACAACAGTGTGCTTATAGGATTTGCAGGTTCTACGGCAGACGCTCTAACACTTTACGAACGGTTGAACGGCAAGCTGGAGCAATATTCAGGGAATCTTACCAGGGCATCGGTTGAACTTGCAAAGGAATGGAGGACGGACAAAATGCTGCGAAGACTTGAAGCGCTTATGATAGCCGCCGACAAGAATAACAGCTATATAATATCCGGAAACGGTGATGTATTGGAACCTGAAGACGGTATTGCCGCAATTGGGTCCGGTGGGCAATATGCGCAAGCTGCCGCAAAGGCTTTAATTAAACATACCGATTTGTCGGCTGCTGAAATTATAAAAGAATCATTGCAGATAGCATCGTCCATCTGCATTTATACAGACAACTATTTTTCAATAGATACATTATAAGAAGGTATACGGATGAATTTAACACCAAAAGAGATTGTGAGAGAACTTGATAACTATGTAATAGGGCAGGAAGCGGCAAAAAAAGCAGTGGCGATTGCGCTTCGTACACGATGGAGAAGACAGCAACTGCCTAAGGATATCGCCGAAGAGGTTCTTCCCAAAAATATCCTTATGATAGGTCCAACCGGTGTAGGAAAAACTGAAATCGCCAGAAGATTGGCAAAATTAGCCGATGCTCCGTTTATTAAAGTAGAAGCATCAAAATATACTGAAATTGGGTATGTTGGAAGAGATGTAGAGTCTATGATAAGAGATTTGACATCAACGGCCGTGAACATGGTCAAGAAATTGGAGTCAAAAAAAATTAGACCGAAAGCAAAAAAAACTGCTGTTGAAAGAGTGATTTCATTACTTATGCCTCATGATAAAGACGAGCAGGAACATGCGGAATCCAAGGCGAAGATAGCCAAATTGCTCAAAGAGGGAAAGTTCGATAACAGTACCATAGAACTTCATACATCAGGTACCCCTTTACCTCCGGCAGCAATGGGTATATTTGGAGGCAATATTGATGAATTATCAAACAATATTCAAGATATGCTGAGCAACCTTATGCCTTCAAAGAAAAGTAACCAACGAAAAGTCGGGGTCAAAGATGCCATTGAAATATTAACCGAAGAAGAAACTGCCAAAATGCTTGATCAGGGAAAAATAAACATGAAAGCAAGAAGTCTCGTAGAAGAATCCGGCATTGTCTTTATAGATGAGATAGACAAAATAATCAATGATTCAAAGAATGGAATGCCGGACATATCACGAGAAGGCGTCCAAAGAGACCTTCTTCCTATTGTTGAAGGAACAGATGTTTCCACAAAATATGGTACTGTAAAAACAGACCATATTCTATTTATCTCTGCCGGAGCTTTTCACCTCTCAAAACCATCGGATATGATACCCGAACTGCAGGGCCGCTTCCCCATCAGGGTCGAACTAAATGCACTTGATAAGCAGGCATTAAAAAAGATACTTACTTTGCCGAAGAACGCGCTTATAAAGCAGTATATTTCACTTATGAAAACCGAAAATGTCACAATCGAATTTTCCGATGAAGCGATTGATCTACTCTCAGATATTGCAGTTGAGCTGAATCAGACATCAGAAAACATAGGAGCCAGAAGACTTTATGCGTTGCTTGAAAAACTTCTTGAAGAACTTTCATTTCATGCTCCCGAAATAACCGATCAAAAAATCAGTATAGATGCAGCATTTGTAAAAAAGCAGCTTGAGCCGTTAATGAAAAGTAAAGACCTGAGGGAATATATATTGTAAGTCTATCTTCTAATAATATCTTGTTGCTCTTTGAGCAGATCGCCCACAGGTTTTCCCTGCTCATCTGTCGATTTTATCCTTTTTACCAACAATGCTCTGTCCATTCGATTCCTCATCATTTTGTAATAGCTGATACATTCGTCAAAAAGGTCGGCTGCCTTTTCACTGTCAACCGGCACTTCGGAGTGCTCCGAAGCGGCTATACATAGAATATCCGAATCATCTTTATCAAGCATCATCATAATTTCGGATAGTTCCAAATCTCTGTTTTCAAATAAAATCGAAACTATCCTGTTTATCCTATCAGGCAAAAAAGAGGCCGTTTTTTTATCAATTTTATCAAGAAATGTTCGGTATGATAAAATGAGTGACAGAATAATCCTCTCCGCCTTTTCCGAATCGGTATGCTTTTGATCTTTTGTGCCTTTTTTTGCATAATACGCTCTCGTGTACGGAACTCCTATCAACTGTCCCGCTCTTTCCGAAAACATCTCTCTTATTCCGATATCCTCAACCGAATTCAGCACAGGAGCAATTCTTTTCCAGATTATACTCTTTTCCGAAACTGTGATTGCGCCGTTCTTTTCCGATTTTATCCAAAAATCAAATGCATCTTCAGCTTCTTCGATTTTTTTGAGGAACGGTTCCTTGCCGTTTTTCCTTATAAAGCTGTCCGGATCATCGCCTGATGTGAGTTTGACAACCTTACCAACGACTTCATTTTTGATTAAAAGCGGAATTAATTTAATCATGGCTTTTAAGCCGGCCTCGTCGGTATCGTAGCAAAAATATATTTTATTGGTAAGTCTTTTTATTTTACTTATGTGAAACGTGCTCAGAGCGGTTCCCAATGTAGCAACAACATTGCTTACTCCATTTTCATAAAGCGTTATCATATCAAAATAACCTTCGCAGATTACTGCATAATCGTTCTTTAAAATTCCATTCTTTGCTTTTTCCAGTCCGAACAGCAGCTTCCCTTTATTGAAGGCTTCGGTTGCGGCAGTGTTAAGATATTTTGCCTGATCGGCTTCCGCTATAATCCTTCCGCCAAAACCGGCTATCATCTTTCCGTTTTTTATAGGGATCATTATTCTTGAACGAAATCGATCATAAATTTTTGAATCTTTTCCTGTTACCGATATACCTGCTCTTATCAAAGATTCTTTACTGTATTTTTTCAAAAGCAGCTGTGTCAGATCGTTCCAGAGGGAAGTCGAATAACCGATGCCAAATTCGTCTATAGATTTTTGACTTATGCCCCTTTTTTTCAGATACTCAAGCGGAATATTGCTTTGCTTCAGAGATTGTTTAAAAAAGTCAGCTGCATCATTGTTGATATTGGCAATTGCGCCTATAAAACTATCTTGAAAAGAAGGGAGAGCGATACCTGCCCTATAGGCCAATTTGGCCAATGCATCTTTGAAATCTACTCTTTCCTGCATTTTGATAAATTCTATTGCATCTCCGGAAACACCGCATCCAAAGCAATGAAAAAACTGTTTATCCTGATTTACGCTGAAAGAACCCGTTTTTTCCGAATGAAAAGGACATAGACCTACAAAGTTATTCCCCGTTTTTCTTAACGGGATATATTCAGAAATAATATCAACAATATCTACCGAATCTTTAACTCGAAATACTATCGATGACCAATCAGCTCCTATAGCTGGCATTTATCTTTATATATTCATAACTCAAATCAGTAGTGAACATATTATATGAGGCAGTCCCTGCTCCAAGATCAATTGTTATACTGAAATGATCATTTTTCATAATTTTGAAAATTGCAGTCTCATCATATCTTTTTGATTTAACACCATTCTCACAAGCAGGCTTATCATCAAAAAATATCGATATGGATAGAGGATCAAATTGTGCACCCGAGGCTCCGGCTGCAGCATAAATTCTACCCCAGTTGGGATCTTCGCCATATATGGCAGTCTTTACAAGTTCTGAATTTGCGATTTTTCCGGCTGCCATTTTAGCATCATCAATGTTAAGTGCATTTTTGACAAAAATATTGACTACTTTGTGGACTCCCTCGCCGTCCTCCAGAATCTGTTGAGACAGCTCTTTTGCAACCCTCAGCAATGCATCCTTAAAGTCAAAGTTGCTTATCTCGTTGCGGCTCTCTCCTATAGAAAACAAAAATACCGAGTCATTTGTCGACATATCGCCGTCAATACTAATTTTGTTGAAAGAATAATCCATAACCTCTTTTAACAGACTGTGCATTTCGGTCTGATGCAAGGGAAAATTCGTTATAATAAAAACAAGCATTGTAGCAAGATGCGGATGGATCATTCCGGCACCTTTTGCCATTGCCCATATATGAAAATTACTGCCGCAACTCTCAAAAGATATCTTGCTTATCTTGGTTTTTGTATCTGTTGTCATTATTGCCCGTGCAACAGATTCATCAAAATCGCTGCAGTTTTGCAACAGCTCCGGAATCGCATCGGCAATCAGTTCTTTTGGCAGCGGTTCTCCAATGACACCGGTAGATGAAACAATGATTTTGTTCGGATCAACTCCGGACAAATTTCCGATACTTTTTGTCAGAAAATCGATATCATCAAGTCCTTTTTGACCTGTTGCAGCATTTGCATTTCCACTGTTTATCAGCAGGAAGCTTGCACGTCCATTTCGTTTAAGAAGCGATTTTGCATGAATTACAGGAGCACCGGCGCATCTATTTTCGGTAAAACAAGCTGTCCATACCGCAGGTTTAGAAAAATGAATTAAGGCAAGATCGGGAACTCCATCTTTTTTCAAGCCGCAGCTGCAGGAGGATGAACCTACTCCACTTTTGTAGATCCACTCATCTCTCATCCCAGCCATCCGCTTATTGCTTCAGTTTCATCAAATCCGTAAGCAATATTCATATTTTGGACAGCCTGTCCCGATGCACCTTTCAACAGATTATCAATCGCAGAAATAACAATAATCTTTCCGTTATGCTCATCAACGGTACTATAGATATGGCAATCATTTGTTCCGACAACATCTAAAATTTGCGGAGGATCATCTCTAACTTTTATAAACGGCTCGTTTTTGTATTGATTTTTTATAATCAGAGCAACTTCATTTTTATCAATTTTATTTAAATTATCCATATAAATCGTTGAAAGAATACCTCTTCGAATAGGAAGAAGATGCGGCACAAAAGAGAGTGTAATTTTACGCCCTGATTTTTCGTCTATTACCTCTTCTACCTCCGGCTGATGTTTATGAGCTGCTATATTATATGCTTTATAGTTTTCATCGACCTTATAAAAAAGAAGTTCCTTTTTCAACGCTTTCCCTGCTCCGGAAACGCCGGATGCGGAGTCGGCAACAGCAGATGAGCATAAACCGTTCTGAACGAAAGGGTAGATCGACAGAATAATGCTCGTTGCGTAGCAACCGGGATTTGCAATAAGTGTTGATCCGACTATCCTATCTCTGAACAACTCAGGCAACCCATACACTCTGTTTGTGAGTTTATCAGGACAACTATGGACAACGCCGTACCATTTTTCATATAGTGTACTGTTATTAAATCTGAAATCTGCCGATAAATCTATTGCCGGTATTTTTATATCTTTCAGCAGCAGATGAGATGTAGTATGAGGCATTGCAAGAAATATCAGATCACACTTTTTGTTTATAAGATCAACATCAATTGATCTGAAACAAATCGGAACATTTTCATAGTCCGAATTCAGCAGTGCATTTACATTGCTTCCGTTGTAGCTGTTAGAGCCGAGATATGAAATTAAAACCGAACTATGCTTATATAAAATTCTCAAAAGCATAGCACCTGTGAAGCCTGAAGCTCCACAGATCCCGACCTTTAACATTTTTTTATTATCGCTTAGACCACTGGAAGGATGCTCTTGCTCCCTTATGACCATATTTTTTTCGCTCCTTTGCCCGAGGATCTCTTGTTAAAAATCCTCTTTTTTTAAGCGATTGTCTATATGTTTGATCAAAGAGCAATAAAGCTTTTGAAATACCATGTCTCACAGCTTCAGCTTGTGCCGATTTTCCGCTTCCCTTAACCGTAGCTTTCACATCAAATTTTGCTTCAGAATTAACAGTCGAAAACGGCTCTTCAATAATTTTTATATAGTTTGAATAGCCTTGAAAATAATCATCAACGCTCTTATTGTTTACATTGATTTTTCCTTCACCTACACTTATCCACACCCTTGCGGTTGCAGTCTTCCTTCTTCCCGTGCCGTATAAACGTTTGCTTTCCATTATCCTTTATCCCCATCTAATTCCAGTAATTTAGGCTTTTGAGCCTCATGCGGATGTGCTTCACCTTTGTATATCTTCAACTTAGTTATTAATCGATCCGAAAGTCTGTTTTTTGGAAGCATGCCTTTAACCGCATGCCATATAAGATATTCAGGCTTTTTCTCAAGCATTCTTCTGGCATTGGTTTCCTTTAAGCCTCCGATATATCCCGAATAGCTTCTATATAATTTATTATCCAGTTTCTTACCTGTAAGAGCGATCTTCTCTGCATTAACAACAATAACAAAATCACCCGTATCGACAAAGGGGGTGTAGATAGGTTTATCTTTCCCCATCAATATCATTGCTATTTCAGAGGCAAGTCTCCCTAAAATCTTATCTCCGGCATCAATAACATGCCAGTTTCTACTAATTTCTCCGGTTTTAGCTATTGTGCTTCGCACCATCTCCTCCCTTCTCTGCACTTACTTCACTTTTTGATTTCAGTTTGTTAAACATCAGATTAAGCCTGCTTGTAATACGTCCGGCTCTTCCTTTAGGAATGATGCCTTTTGAACCAATACGATTAACAACCGATACAGCTTTTCTGAGCAGATCACCGGCAGAAGCAGATTCAACATTCTCGCCGGTTATAGCATCTTTTGCAGCTTTTATGCTGTTTTTCAGGCGTGTTCGGTAAAATTTGTTTCTCGTATATCTTTTTCTACTCTGTCTAATACTTTTTATCGTAGATTTATGGTGAGCCAAAAATATCCTCCTTTTTTCTCAAAACTCCAAAGTTTATAACACATATATTATAAAAATCAAGTATCTAATTTCGATGCGATTCCAGCTCCCTCATCTTTCGCGAAAGCAGCTTTCTCGCCAAAACAAAATGATCATATCCTATATCTGAATTTCCTCCCAAACCTTCTTCATACATCATTTTCCCCAACTTGTCAATCTCTTTGCGAACTTTGCCGATAGAAAGTTTGCATAAAATATCGGCTGCCACAAACATATACGGATCGCATGATTTGCAAATATAGCTTAACGCTGTCAGTCTGCCATCTTTTAGTATCCCATAAAGACTCAGCATATCACGATTATCTTCGCACGCCTTGCCCTCAACTATAAGATTGGCGTCCTCGATTTTACCCATATTTGTATCTTTTTTATTGAAAAGGCTTTGAAAGTATTCCCGTATATTTTTATCGCTCATTTTGGGAAATCCGGAAGATCGGACAGTTCATCAACAATATTCCCCAATTCATCGATAAATTGATCGATCTCGTCTCTGGTATTATATGCGGCAAATGATGTACGGTAAAATACCGGATCGAATCCAGGCATTATTTCAAAAAAGTGATCTTCATGGATGGAGCACCAGGAATAGACACAAAATTTACCCTTTCTTATCATTATATTCTTTCTGATGCTGAGTTTTTCATCAATATCCAACTCATCATCATTATGCTTCATTGCCGGCTTTCTGAAATAAAATGTCAATATTCCGGATCGTTTCTCCGGTTCCGGCGGCCCGAGAATCTCAATTGAATCAAAGGTCTTGATTTTTTCAGTTGCATATCTGTTAAGCTCAGTTTCATAATCGGAAATTTCATCGGGATCGAGCTTAACGGCATATTCGGCAGCCGCTTTAGCTCCGCAGATTCCGGCGTAATGCTGAAGACCTGCTTCAAACCGCTC
>CAZPBP010000014.1:0-13920 GCA_964584845.1 uncultured Hippea sp. | reverse complement strand
TTTGAAGGGCTAACCGGTTAGTTCTGCAGAAGTTCGCCTTGCCTATGGAAAACCCGATAAAGCTGTGAAGGTGCTTATTGTGCAACGGTCTCATAATTTACTGTTCGAACACTGCGATGTCAGCAACTTTTGGGCGCCCTTTGCCTTGAACTCTGAATATGCCGCAAGACCTATGCCTTTTGTACTTTTATTTTTTAAGTCGTAGATCCGTTTTATATAGTCTTTGCCGTTAATATCCGAAAGAAATGTATAAAATTTTCCTGATTTTTCTTTGCGTTCCAGATATGCAGCAACGGGCAGATGACATCCGCCGCCAAAGCTGTTTACAAAACTGCGTTCCTCTGCAGCCGCAATTTCAGACTCTTTATCATTCAGAAAGCTGATACTGTTTTTTATTTTATCCTCATTTCTTGTCTGTATTCCAATTATTCCTTGAGTAGATGCCGGTACCATTCTGTCAACGCCGAGAATTTCGGTGATTCTGTTTGATAGACCCAACCTCAGCAATGCTGCAGCAGCGACGATTATTCCGTCATACAGGCCGTCCTCAAGCTTTTTCAAACGCGTTTGTATGTTGCCTCTGAGCGTTTTTATCTTTAGATCCGGTTTGTATAAAATAAGCTGAGCTGATCTTCTGAGACTTGATGTTCCGATAACCGAGCCATCGGGCAGTTCATCGATACTTTTATATTTTATGCTGACAAACGCATCAAACGGCAATTCTCTTTTAAGGCAGGCCGCTATTCTTGTACCTTCCGCCAATGTTGAGGGTATATCCTTCATACTGTGAACGGCAATATCCACCCTTTTGTCTATGAGCGCTTCTTCGATCTCCTTTATAAACAGGCCTTTGCCGCCGAATGTGTAGAGCGGTTTATCTTTTATCTTGTCGCCGGTTGTTTTTATAATTACAATTTCGGTATCAACACCGTTTTCTTTTAATCTGTCCGCAACATAGTCAGCCTGCCAAAGCGCAAGTTTGCTTCCTCTTGTTCCTATTTTTATCACCGGTGATGTTTCCCGTTCATTAATTCTTTTGCTTCTGCAAAGAAACATTTTATATCGCTGCTTTTTTTATTCGAAATTCCATACATCTGTTTTATAGCCTCGATATACATGTCGCCTTCGGGATCATTTGCATATTGTCTTATGGTTACGGTTGGTTTGTGAAGAATCTTTTCAACTATTGCTCTGCTCATTTTATCCAATATTTTTCTTTCTTTTAAGGACAACTCTCTTCCAAACGATTTCAGCGCCTCGTCAACCTCATCTTTCCGCATATCTTCAACTTGAGCCCTTATTAACTTGACAATATTTTCATAGTTCATCGACTCTATGTATGATAGAAAGTTTAAGGCATCATCCGTAACAATTCTCTCCGCCTTTTCGGCCTCTTTTTTTCTAAATTTCATAGCCTCTTTAACCGTGGTTTCAAGATCATCGATATTAAAAATAGTTATGCCTTTGATGTCGGCAACCGCAGGATCCGCATCTCTTGGAACGGCAATATCCAAAATCAGGAGATCGGCTTTTGTCGTGATTATATCAGAACTGTTTATCACAAAATTTTTGCTTGCAGTTGAAGATATAATGATATCCACATCTTTTAAAATTTTTGAAAAATCGTTGATATGAAGCGCTTTGGCATCATACTGTTCGGCGATTTCCAGTGCTCTGGAAAATGTTCTGTTTGCAACATAGGAGATGGCGGTTCCTGAAGAAAAAAGCGATTTTGCAGCAAGATCTATCATTCTTCCTGCTCCTATCAATAGTGCCTTTTTGCCTGCGATATCGCCAAAATGTTCCTTTGCCTTAATTACAGCGGCGTAGCTCACCGACACAGGTTCTTCTCCGATCCCTGTTTCCGTTCTGACACGTTTTGAGATCATAAATGTTCTGCGCATTATTCTGTTTAAGTTAACACCGGAAGTTCTTGTTTCAACGCTTGCTCTATAAGCATTTTTCAGCTGACCGAGAATTTGCGGTTCTCCTATAATCTCGGAATCAAGACTGGAACTAATCCTAAAAATATGCAAAAGCGCATCATTGCCTTGTATTACTTCGGCATATTTTCTCCAATCGTCCGAAACATCAAAGTTTTTGTCCATCCAGTTATATGTTGCTATGATGGCCTTAGACATATCCTTTGACGGTACCACAAAAAACTCAGTTCTATTGCATGTTGAAAGAATCATACATTCGGCAATTTCAGGCAGCTGGTGAAGTTTGCACAAAATACCATAAAGCTCTCTTTCTGAAATGCTGAAACACTCTCTTACCTCTACCGGGGTTGTTCTAAAACTTAATCCAAGTGAAAAAAGATTCACATTACCTCCTAACTGTTGAACAAACTGTTTTATGCTGTATATTATCGGCAATATGACAATTGTTTGCATAGATTTTTTGTTGTCAAGTGGCTGATGGAAAAAAGTGCGTTTTTGAGAACTTTTTCTCGTGCGCTGCCGCCTCACAATTTTTGATAGATAATTAAGATAATATCTTGAAAAGAAAATCAAAAAACGATAGATAAACAGTGGAGAAAATGGAAGCGGTAAAAATAGAATCGGTGTCGGTTGTGTTTGGCAATTTTCTTGCTCTTGAGAATGTAAGCATTTCTGTCGGATCAGGCACCCTGCTTGCCATTGTAGGTCCAAATGGCGCAGGAAAAAGCACGCTTCTTAAGGTAATGTCCGGCATAATAAAGCCTGCTGCCGGAAAGGTTTTTCTTTTTGGCGACTCTCCTGAATTGTATAGAAAAAAAAATCCGATCGGCTATCTGCCGCAGCAGCAGAATCTTAATATGGATTTGCCTTTAATAGTCAGCGATGTGGTATATATGAATCTTGCGGTAAGAAAAGATATTTCAAAAAAAGAGAAAAGATTAATGGTAGCCGAAGCATTAAATAATGTGGGAATGTTTGATTTGAGAAACAGGATTTTTTCATATCTTTCCGGAGGAGAACGGCAAAGAGTTATGGTTGCAAGCGCAATGGTAAATATGCCAAAAATACTATTTCTGGACGAACCTAATACCGGAGTTGATATTGTAAATCAGGACGATTTTTATGATTTTATTTCTCATCTTGCCGGCAAACATGGAATTACGATAATAATGGTAACTCACGATGTCGGAGTCGTATCAAGCTATGTTGACGAAATCGCCTGTATCAACAAAAAACTTTATATGCATGATAAAGTCGGTAATGTTGACATAAATGAAGCTATGAACACAGTATATGGAAAAACCGACAGAATTGTCACACACCTGCCGAACAATAAAAGCTGCTTCAGCTGCCCGTTCAAAGATTTCGGCGCAAGGACTTCAGATGATATTAAATCTTGAACCTTTTATGATCAGAACTATTGAAGCAGGCATAATCCTGTCATTTCCGATGTCGATACTTTCATTTTTTGTGGTAACGAAAAAGATCTCATTTGCCGCGGTTTCCATAAGTCATGTAACCTTCGGAGGTGTGGCAATCGCAATTTTTATAGGAGGTTATCTTTTGCCTATTACTATGCTGTTTTCTATCTTAGCCTCTCTTGTAATGGCTTTTCTGTTTCGTATGAAAATAGCAAAAGATAGTTCTATAGGCATAGTTTTCTCATCGGTAATGGCGTTTTCTATTATTTTGATAAGTATATCAAAAGGCTACCAGACAGATATAACCGGCTATCTGTTCGGCAACATCCTGATGCTTACAAATTCCGATATTAGAATGATAGTAATTGTATCTGCTGCGGTGCTGATTGTTGTGTATAAAAATTTCTGGAAATTTATGCTCTCAACATTTTCGGAACCGATAGCCGATATTAACGGTGTCTCGGTTAAAAAGACGGATTATCTCTTTTTTGCATTGCTCGGACTTATCGTTTCCATCGGAGTCAAGATGATAGGAATTATTCTGCTCTCTTCGCTTCTTATTCTTCCGGCATCTATAGGCCTGAATCTCAGCAGGCGTTACCGGCCTGTTATTGTTATCAGCTTTTTGTCCGCAATCGGATCAATGATAACCGGTATTTATCTATCGTGGCAGCTCAATCTGCCGACAGGAGCATCAATCGCTTCAATTGCATCAATCCTGTTTTTCATAACTCTGCCGTTTAAAAGATGATGAACCTTGACGGATTTACTGAATATCTAAGAATAAAAAGAGGGCTAAGCGAAAAAACATCCGAAGGATATATCTCCGATATCAATCAGTTTCTGAAATTCAGCAAAGACGATATCGATAACCGTGCAATAGATTGCTATATAGCAGAATGCTTAAAAACAAAAAAAGGCAGAACGATAAATCGCTTCATATCGGCGCTGACAAACCTTGGCGAATGGATGAAACTCATAGGAGAGAAATGTGATTTCAGCAGTCCGGACAGACTTAAAACAGATAGGAGATTGCCCAAATTTATAAGCTGCGATAGATTACAGGCAATTTTTGATTTTCCGGTAAAAACAAAGATTGATTATAGAAACATGCTTATCTTTCTGTTTATCTATTCAACGGGCGTAAGAGTCAGCGAGGCAGCCGATATCAAATTATCAAATCTTCATACGGAGGAAGAGTTTGTTTTGATTGCCGGAAAAGGCAATAAAGAGCGAGCTGTACCTCTTTCCTGCACCATGAAACCTTTTCTTGCCGAATATATAAAAATTCATCGTCCTGACATTCTAAAATCGGCACATTCAGATCATTTGTTTATCGGTAGAAACGGTCAACTCACCAGACAGATGATCTGGCTTATTATAAAAAACGTAGGTTCAAAACTTGGAATTGAAAATGTTTATCCTCATCTTCTGCGGCACAGCTACGCAACGGCTCTTGTATTGGGAGGAGCAAATCTAAGAATTGTAGAGGCTCTGCTGGGGCATAAAAATCTTGAAACAACAACTATCTATACTCATATTCCGGGAGCCTTTCTTGTTGACGAATTCAAAAGATGTCATCCGAGGGAAAAATGAAAGTGGTGACATGTCATCTCAATGCCGATTTTGATGCCCTCTCATCACTTGTTGCAGCCGCTATATTGCATGATGCAAAGCTGTTTTTCCCGGGTTCCGGTGAAAAATCGGTCACGCAATATTACAAAAATAGAATTGAAAATAATTATGAACTGTTTATTCCTAAAAATTGCAACAGGTCGATTGATACGCTGATACTGGTTGATTTTTCAGATAAAAAGCGTATTCACAAAGCTATAAAAGAAAAAATAATTCCTGATACGAAAATTATAATATATGATCATCATTTAAAAGATGAAAGCAGCTATGAAAACGCAGTTGTCCATTTCAAAAAATACGGCTCCAACACTACGCAAATGGTCTGTGATATCAAAGCAAAGAATATTAAAATATCTCCGGATGATGCCGCCAATCTGATTATCGGCATCTATGTTGATACCGGAAGCTTCAAATATTACGGTACCGTTCCAGCCGATCTCGAAGCCGCTGCATGGTTGATTTCGCAAGGTGCAGATCTGAAAATTGTGGAAAATATTGTCTCAAGAGACCTTGAATATGACCAAATATCCATACTTAATCAGTTCCTCATCAACCGAAAAACGGTTTATATAGAAGGGGCTAAAATTGCCGTCAGCTATAGTACAAATGATGAATATATATCAGATATAGCAATTGTTGTGGGAAAATTTCTCATAATATCAAATTTGACATCTGCAATCTGTGCATCAAGATTGCGCGACAAAGTTTACATAATAATAAGAAGCAGGGATCCTGCTATCGTTGATGCAAAAGCTGTTGCAAAGCTTTTTGGAGGCGGAGGGCATTCCTATGCAGCCTCAGCGGCAACAACCAAAACATTAACGGAAGTGAACTTTACGCTTGCTAACTGGCTGAGAAATCTTCAGCTCAAAAGCTTTCGCACTGAAAAGCTTATGAGTAGTCCTGTTGTTACAATAAACATGAATGCAAGTATATATGATGCAGAAAGCAAAATGGCAAAATATGCTATTAACAGTATACCTGTCGTGAAAGGAGATAAAATTGCTGGAATTCTCACAAGATCTCTTGTTGAACGTGCGATATTTCATAAACTTTCATCCGAATCGGTCAAAAAATGGATGATGACCGAATTTAGTACTGTAGGCGTCAATAGTTCTTTTGAGACAATTCGAAAAATAATGATTGAAGGAAGGCAACGATTTCTACCGGTTATCAAAGAGGGCAAACTGGTTGGAGCAATTACCAGAACCGATCTATTTAAAGTATTCGATCAAATACCGAGATCCTTTCAGACAATAAAGAAAAATCTTACCACTCTGCTCAAACAGAGATTAGACAGACAAGTTATGGAGAACATTGAGAAATTAGGTAAACTTGCAGACAGATTAAATTATGAGGCTTATCTGATCGGAGGCTCCGTAAGAGACATCATACTGGGAAATCGGGTAACGGATATTGATATAGCAATTATAGGAAACGGAATTCTCTTTGCAGAGAAGGCAGCAAAACTGCTTGGCGCAAAGGTATCGGTTCACAAGGAGTTTATGACTGCTGTTATTGCTTTTGAAAATATAAAAATTGACATAGCAACATCAAGAAATGAATATTATAATCAACCTGCCGCTCTTCCTACGGTGGAAAAAGGCTCGCTCATTAAAGATTTAAAAAGGAGAGACTTCACGATAAACACTCTCGCTCTCTCTCTCAATCCAAAAACATTTGGTTTACTTATCGATTATTTCGGCGGGTTATCGGATATAAAGGAAAAAAAGATTCGCGTTCTTCACAATCTCAGTTTTGTAGAAGATCCCACAAGAATATTCAGGGCAATACGATTTTCGGTAAGATACGGCTTTGCCGTGGGCAGACAGACTCAAAGATTAATGAAAAATGTGACAACATTGAATATTATGAAAGATCTCCAGCCCTCACGTATTATTTCGGAACTGAGTTTGATATTTGATGAAAACAAGCCGTCGCTCATCTTTGAAAGGCTTTCTAAACTTGGAGTATGGAAATCATTATCTGCCGGAGATATTAACATAAGTAAAGCTGCAATAAAAAGAGGTGAGAGCATAATATCGGCATATCAAATTATCTTTAAAAGCAGAATAGATAAAGTCTCTTTTTATCTGATGCTGATTGGTCTTTTTGTCGATCTTGACCGAATAGAGCCGGTTTTCGAAAGAATAGGTGCTGCAAATTTTATTCATAAAACGATTTTGCTGAGAAAAAATAGAAACGATCTTCTGAGAGTTTTAATCAGAGGCTCAAGAAGTCAAGCATACAAAAGGCTCAAAGAGCTGACTATTGAAGCAAGAATGGCACTTGCGGCCTTCACGAGAAGTATTAAAATAAGGGACAGAATTATTGAATCGATACGATTTATAAATGAGAAACCTCTGCTAAAAGGATCGGATCTTATAAAAATCGGATTCAAAGAAGGTCCAATAATAGGCGAAACATTGAAAACGATAGAAAACATGTATATAGACGGAAAAATTAACCGATATGATGAGGCAATAGACTATGCTAAGAAATTTATCAACGAAAATGAAAAATAAAGCGATATTTCTTGATAGAGACGGAACAATAATTTGCGAACGACACTATCTGTCGGATCTTTTCGACATAAAACTTCTGCCGGGAGCAAAAAATGCTTTGAAACTATTTAAATCCGCCGGATTTTTGTTGATTGTCGTCACGAATCAATCAGGCATAGCAAGAGGGTTTTTCGACAGGCAGTTTGTAAAATCAGCTCACCGGCTAATCAATAGAAAACTTGAAGGAGCCATTGACGATTTTTATGTATGTCCTCATTCTCCCGAGGCTCGCTGTAACTGCAGAAAGCCGAAAACCGGAATGCTTAGAGCCGCAGCAGACAAATGGAAGATCGACCTATCCTCATCATGGGTTATAGGAGATAAGAAATCCGACATAATGCTCGGCAGAGATAACCTGATGAAAACGATGTTGATAGGAAAAGGCAGTTCATGCCGTTTTTTATTTAACTGGAAGTCGGTTGCGGAAATAATACTGAAAAATGATAGAAATATTATGCGAAGAGTTTAAAAATGCTGATAGACGGCTACGGAAGAACGATAGATTATATCAGAATATCGGTAACAGACAGATGCAACTATCGATGTCTTTACTGCATGCCTGAGGGCGGAGTGAAACTTATTAATCGAAAAGAGCTGTTAAGTTACGAGGAGATAGCAAAGATTATTAAACGGTTTGCAGATGAGGGCATAAGTAAATTGCGATTAACAGGTGGAGAGCCGCTGATAAGAAGTGATATAGAAAAACTGATAAAAATGCTCTCATCAATAAGGGGTATCAAAAAGATTGCTGTGACGACAAACGGCAGTCTCCTTGAAAATAAAGCTGCAGAACTTAAAGAAAACGGACTAAACTCGGTTACCGTAAGCCTTGATACACTTAATAATGAAAAATTTAAAAAACTAACCAAAGGGGGGGTTGTTTCCGATGTCATTTGCGGAATAGAGGAGGCGATTCGAATCGGACTTGATCTAAAACTCAATACGGTACTGTTAAAAGGAATAAATGAAAATGAGTTGGATGAGCTGATTTCTTTTGCTTTCAAGAGAGATCTTACAATACGTTTTATTGAACTTATGCCTGCCGACTATGATATCGGTTTTTACAAAAAGCGGTTTATGCCGATTTCATATGTATCTGAATTTGTAAAAAAACGGTACGATACAAAACCTTCGAATTACAGAAGCGCAGGTCCGGCTTCATATGTAGAGATAAACGGACACCTTATCGGTTTTATTTCAGCAGTTAGTGTCGGTTTTTGCGATAACTGCAACAGAATAAGACTTGCATCCAATGGCAAAATTTATCCGTGTCTCGGACATATGGAAGAATACTCTATAGATTTCAAGAAGGCATTGGACAAAAGTGAATCTATAGATAATCTTATAAAAAGAGTGCTTGAGATTAAACCCAAATCGCATGATTTATTAAATTTGTCCATAAAAAGTTCTATGAGTATGATAGGAGGTTAGATGGAGTTTACTCATTTCAACGATGAAGGCAGAGCGAAAATGGTGGACGTTACATCCAAAGATATAACTATAAGAATTGCTTCGGCGTACGGGAAAATATCAATGAAGCATGAAACAAGCGAAGCTATAAAGACCGGAAAAATCAAAAAGGGGGATGTGCTTGCCGTAGCTCAGGTAGCGGGAATTATGGCGGCAAAGAGAACTTCATCAATAATACCGATGTGTCATCCGCTGCTTTTAACAGGTATTGATCTGAAATTTAATCTGCTTTATGATGCCGTAGAAGTTATATCAACTGTAAAACTTCAGGGAAAAACCGGAGTTGAGATGGAAGCTATGGTAGCGGTAACTGTGGCATGCCTTACTATATATGATATGTGTAAGGCTGTAGATAGAGCCATGACTATTGAAGATATTTTTCTGCTGGAAAAAAGCGGCGGTAAAAGCGGATATTTCAAGAGAACAGCTCTTTGAAGACGTATCTATATAATCTGCAACCGATCATCGTGATTACCGGTTGACTTCCTCTGCGCTGTAAATCTCAATAATTATGAGACCGCTGCCGTCACCTGCAATTTATACCTTATCGGAGAATATGGACTCTTAATTCGGAACGTATGGAATTAACAAAATCGCCCTTATTTTTAGCGGTTGAGAGTTGCAATTGAAACTTGCAATAGATTTCGTCGTTGATATAATGGGCGGGTTATTAACGAATTGGAGGTTTTGATGCATTTATATTTACTTGGAGCCACAGAGACGGGTTCGGCGTTAGGCTCTTTTTTGCCGTTGATATTAATGTTTGCGATTTTTTATGTCCTTTTAATATTGCCCCAGCAAAAACAAAAAAAGCGCCATAAAGCATTAATTGAATCATTGAAAAAGGGTGACAAAGTTATTACAAGCAGCGGGATTTATGGAGAAGTTTCAAAAACCGATCAGGACACTGTCGATATCGAGATAGCCAAGGGATTGACTATAAAAATAAGTAGAGACAGTATTTCGACAAAACGATAAAATGAAAAATTTTCGGATCAGACTTATTATTGTCGCTGTAATAACTCTTGTTTTTCTGGCCTATGCACTTCCTAATTTTATCTCGAAAAACAGCGCACAGTTGCTGCATCTTCCAAAGAAATCGCTGCGGCTCGGTCTTGATCTGAAAGGGGGAGTCCATCTTGTCTTGAGCGTCCATACGGAAGACGCTGTTAATGCGGTTGTAAATCAAACTGCCCGGGCATTAAAGAGAGAGTTTCCAAAACAAAGAATAGGATATGACAAAATTGAAAATAAAGGTAAAAAACTGATTATAACACTTCTTGACCCATCGGATAATCAAAAAGCTGTGTCATTTCTGGATAATCTGACCGATTATAATATTGATAATAAAAACCCAAAAACTATCATTCTAACTATGAAAGATAAAAAAGCTCTGGCAATTAAAAAACAGGCTATCGAGCAGAGCATTGAGATAATCAGAAACAGGGTTGATCAGTTTGGTGTTACCGAACCGACTATTGTGAAATCGGGTGGCAATCAGATAACTGTAGATATGCCGGGATTAAAAAATACCCAAAGAGCAATTCGTCTTATCGGAAAAACAGCAAGACTTGAGTTTCATCTTGTTGATGATAGTGTAAAAATTTCCGATGCTATGAGCGGAAAACTGCCTGCCGATGATATTCTGCTTTATCAACAGCATATTGACCCCGCCACCGGAGATATATCAAAAACTCCTGTTGTCGTAAAAAAAGAGGCCATAATTAGCGGAACAATGATAAAAAGTGCAACCGTTAGATTTGGCGGATCATTGAATCAGCCTTATGTTGCTTTTACTCTCAATTCTAACGGTGCTGTTATATTTGGTAATTTCACAGGATCTCATATAGGTCAAAAGCTTGCAATTGTTATGGATGGGGTTGTGTACTCGGCACCGGTTATTCAGGAACGCATCGGCGGAGGAAGCGGACAGATAACAGGATCGTTTACAACAAGACAGGCGCATGATCTGGCTATAGTTTTAAGAAGCGGATCATTGCCCGCCAAAATAACCATAGATGAAAAAACTCAGGTGGGACCATCACTTGGAGCAGATTCAATACATCAGGGATTAATATCGGTACTGTTGGGCTTCGCACTCGTAGTCATTTTTATGATTGCATACTATAGTATGTCCGGAGTAGTTGCCGATATCGCATTGATACTAAATATAGTCATTATTTTCGGTGCACTCGCATTATTTAAAGCAACCTTAACGCTTCCGGGCATTGCCGGAATTGTGCTGACAATCGGTATGGCTGTAGATGCCAATGTCCTTATTTATGAAAGAATACGAGAAGAAATTAGAGTGGGAAGAGGAGTTATGTCGGCAATTGAGGCCGGATACAAACGAGCTACTGTCACGATACTTGATGCAAACATAACAACATTGATTACCGCTTTGGTATTGTATCAGTTCGGAACCGGACCTATAAGAGGCTTTGCCGTAACAATGAGTATTGGAATCATAGCCAGTATGTTTACCGCTGTCATAGTTACAAGACTGATTTTTGATCTGTTCTATTCAAGCGGAACAAAAAAAAGAATAAGTATTTAAAAGGAATCTATATGCAATTTGTAAAACCTGATATAAATATCGATTTTGTCGGAAAGAGAAAGATAGCAATCTTAATTTCCGCTGTAGTAATAGCGGCGGGACTAGTGTATATGGCCATGTTTGGATTAAACTACGGTATTGAGTTCAAGGGTGGAACTGAAATAAGAATAAAGCCAAACAGACCGATAAGTATAAAACAGTTGAGGAAAAGCGTTGTTAAACTTGGATACCGATCACCCACCGTTCAAACGGTAGGCTCTTCAGATGAATATCTTATCTATGTTAACAAGATAATTAAAAGTACCCAATCCAAAGGTGTTGCAGATAAGATAATTAACGGAATAAGAAAGAGCTTCTCCGGCAATTCTATAGATCTCCGATCTGTCAATTCCATCGGTCCAAAGTTTGGTAAAACATTAAAAGAAAAAGCTATTTTATCGATCATTATAGCCACAATTGCGATTTTGATTTATGTAAGTATAAGATTCAGGTTTCGGTTTGCAATCGGGGCTGTCATAGCATTAATTCATGATGTTCTTGTCACGCTTGCTTTTATTGCAGTGTTTCATTTTCAGTTCACTCTTCAGATTCTGGCCGCAATTTTAACTATTATAGGATATTCTCTGAATGATACCATAGTTGTCTATGACAGAATAAGGGAGAATATCAGGCTTCATAAAAAGAAATCCACGTTCATAAAGGTTATAAATAAAGCAATAAACGAGACTCTCAGCAGAACAATCCTTACATCGGGAACAACCCTTCTCGTTGTAGCGGTACTGTTTTTTTTCGGCGGTGCTGTAATTCACGGTTTCTCCTTTGCGTTATTGGTCGGAATTGTCAGCGGAACATACTCATCAATATATATAGCTAGTCCTATATTGTTAATTTTCAAAAAACCTATAGATATCGGAGGTAATTTGGAAGCATCAAACAACAAAGAAATTTCCAAACAGGACAAAATTATTGATCAGCGACAAAAAAATTCTCCTGCAAATAAGAGCAAGCGGAAGCGCTCACAGAAGGTTGCCTACAAGGTATAAAGTTGACTTAACTGCGCATTAGGCCTTCAAAAACAGATCACCGAAGATTGCCCTATATTTGTCTTTCTCTATGGCTTCAAAGATTTTACCATAATGAGACCACTGCTGCAGTTTTCTTGACATAAGCCTTGCTATGTCTGCGTTGCTCACCTTGCCTACGGCAAAGTCTTAAGAAAAGAGAACACAGGCGGGATGCCAATGATAGATACATAAAGAAACTGAGATTGCCGCTGCGTTTACAATCTTACCACAAACAGATTGCCGGTCGGGGCTTAATTCCTCTATTTATAATATGCAAGATGAAGTTGTCAAAACCATTTTTTCCATACGAATACCAATGCCGTCAACCCCGATAAAACAACTGAAGATATTATAAGAATAGAAAAGGCATGCGGATTGCGCTGAATGGGAAGCGCCACATTCATTCCGTAAATACCGCTCAGCATAATTGGAATAGTTAAAACTATGGCAAATGATGTTAAAAATTTCATTACCTGGTTGAGATTATTTGAGATTACAGAAGCAAAGGCGTCCATCATCCCGCTTAAGACATTGCTATAGATCATAGATGTTTCAAGAGCTTGTTTGTACTCAATGATAATATCATCCAATGTTTCAAGATCAGTATCATCCAACATATTTTTATATTGTCTTACAGCCCTCATTTTTTCAAGCATCATCTCATTTGATTTTAACGATGTAGTAAAGTAAACAAGGCTTTTTTCCAAGTTAAAAAGCCGTATCAGTTCCTGATTCCGCATTGATTTACGCAAATGATTTTCATATTCTGAAATCAAATTATTGATAGATTTAAGATCCTCAATATAGAGAATGGCTATCTTATATATTAGATTAAAAACAAAATGCAAAGTAGAATCATCTTCACAATTCTTCTGTCTTATTTTTATGATATGTTTTACCAGTGCTTCGTCGCTTGAGACAGTCAAAACTTTATTTTCTTCAGGAATCACTATAATACCCAACGGAATGGTAACAAAAGGTATTTCCGAGCCTTTACTTTTTAACGGAACCCTGATTATTATTAAAAGAGAACCATTTTCTATTTCTATTCTCGATCTTTCATCTTTATCGAGCGGGTCTCTTATGAAATCATCGGGAATATCGTATTTTGAGCAAATATTGTCAATTTCATTATTCTTGGGCTTCTCAATGTGATGCCAGCTAAAATTGACGCGAGGCGACCTTTTGTAAGCTGATATATCTATTGTTTTTTGAGTATCCATGCCGTTAAGTTTATCATAAAAACAAAACAGTGCAATCAGATAT
>CAZPBP010000013.1:0-14926 GCA_964584845.1 uncultured Hippea sp. | reverse complement strand
CGCAAATCGGAGTTTCTTATGAAAAGCAACAATCAAAATATTCATAAGCAACGAAATCAAAAACGAATAGATAACTAAAGTAATCATTTGTCTTTTATTTTATCATTTTATAAGACAAATGCAATAATGTATAAGGTTCGATCCCTGAAATCCGGTTGACAAAATAGCTATGCTCTGCACAATAATCGGAAAGTCGGAAGCAAGGAATAGCAATATGCCTGATAAAACTAAGGTAAGGTAAAGGGGTCAAATCTGCTGTTGACTTTTGTAGAACTAAATTGGGGCCGTGTCTTCTCAGGCTTTATCAATAGATTCAGAAGACGCGACCAGGGATATGATCCAATGTTTTTTTGACCAATTACTCTGCGTATGCTATCATTGAGAAAATAGATTAAGAGGTGCATTAATGATAGAAACGAAGGATTTCAGCAAAGGAACAAAGCTCGAAATTGACGGTTATCCGTTTGAAATAATTTCTTATGAGCATGTGAAGCCCGGCAAAGGTAATGCTTTTGTTAGAACAAAATTGAAAAATTTGAAAAACGGCAATGTTATTGAAAGAACATACAAGACCAGTACGAAAATAAAAAAGGCTGATGTTGTAGAATCTTCTATGCAATATCTGTATCATGACAAAAACGGCTTTTTTTTTATGGATAATTCGAGTTTCGAACAGGTCACTATACCTGAAGAAATCGTTGGAGATGCAAAGCTCTTTCTCAAAGAGAACGATAATGTTGATGTACTCTTTTTTAACGGAGATCCGATTGGAGTGAGCGTTCCCAAAACCGTAGTGATGAAGATAACAAAAACTCCGCCCGGATTCAAAGGAGACACCAATACCGGAGGAAAACCTGCAACAATAGAAACAGGCGCAACCATACAAGTTCCGTTTTTTATAAAAGAAGGTGACAAGATAAAGATCGATACAAGAACGAAATCGTATATAGAACGAGTAAACAAATAGAGTTTATTTTACATAATATACATTATCGGAAGTTGAATAATCTGTATGTCTGAAACAATACTTTTAACCGGTGCAGGCGGATTTCTTGGAACTGCCGCAGCTGAACTGCTGCTGAAAATCGGTTACAATGTTAAATGTATGGTAAGAAGAAAAAACAGTCTGAAAAAACAATTTAATTGTGAGCAGATTGTTGCGGACATCCGTGACCCTTCTTCGCTCTCAGGTATAACCAAACAAATAGATATTGTTGTTCATGCGGCCGGACTGACAAAAGCGCGCAAGTCCTCGGATTTTTATGAGGTTAATCTAAAAGGAACAAAAAATCTTGTTAATTCGCTTGATAAAAATGTTAAACAGTTTATCTATATCAGCAGTCTTTCGGCAGCTGGACCCAGAAAAGATCCAAAGAAAAGCTCCTCTCCAATATCGCATTACGGGAAAAGTAAACTTATGGCTGAGAATGAGGTTAAAAAATTAAAGATTCCAACAACAATAATCAGACCTCCGGCACTTTACGGTCCCTATGACAAAGATTTTTTCCTATTTTTTAAACTGGCAAAAAACGGATATGTAATCGTTCCAAAATCAGACAATTTTCTTTCGATTATGCATGTAAGCGATGCTGCAAAATCAATACTTTTTGCGATAAAGAACGAAGATAATGATGCGATTTACGAAATTGACGACGGTACAATATATAAACAGTATGATATTATAAAATCTATTATAGGAATCGTTAACCCTTCTGCTCATCTTATAAGACTCCCTGTGGGGATAACCGGAATTCTCAGGTCTTTATCGTACACCGGTATTTTCGGCAAATTGCTTAATCCCGATAAGCTGAAGGAGGCTCAATATAGTTGGGTTGCAGATTCTTCATATATTTTATCGAAAGGCTTTTCTCCAACCATAACACTCGAGAACGGCATAAAGAGTACATCGGAATGGTACGAAAGCAATCAATGGTACTGATAGCATGATTATATCAAAAAGAAAAGCTGTGCCCTGCCCTGCTCGTTCATTTTAAAATGCTGGGTATTTTTGATTCAGGTGTCGGAGGACTTACGGTACTAAAGGCTCTGATGAAGACAAACCCCGATATTGATTTTATCTATTTGGGGGATACTGCAAGAGTTCCTTACGGCAATAAATCAAAAAAAACTATTTTCCGATATGCCAAAGACGACATAAATTTTCTGATCAAAAACGGCGCAACTCAAATATTGTCCGCATGCAATACGGTCAGCTCGCTTTCGCTTGATAATTTAAAGAGTTCGTATAATATTCCGATTTACGGAGTTATTGAACCCGCGGTAACTGCTGCGAGAAGGATAACCCAAGGAAAGGTTGCCGTCATAGGAACAAGATCTACCATAAATAGTCATATATATAAAAACAAGCTGAACCTATATGGAATCGAGGTTTTTGAACAGGCAACCCCGCTCCTGGTTCCATTTATAGAAGAGGGATGGCTTAATAAAACGATAACCGATGATTTAATAAATATCTATATGAAACCGATAGTTGAAAGCAATGCGGACACATTGATCCTTGGGTGTACTCATTACCCTATGCTCTATGAGAATATAAAATCCGCAACTAAGGGAAAACTCAGGATAATCAGTTCTGCCGACGCAACAGCTGAGTTTTTGACAAAAAAGATTGTTTTGAGCGGCAGCGGCAATACAAAGTTTTTTGCTACGGATTCGGTAGAATCATTCAAAAAAATAGGTGCAGCTTTTCTGGAAAGCAGATTCAACGGAGTAAAAGAGGTATCGCTATGATTATAATTGTTGACTATGGAAGAGGAAATCTGAGAAGTGTACAGAAATCTTTAGAGGAAATGAAAATAGATTGCAAAATATCGGATAGCCCGGACCGGATTAACGGCGCTGAAGGCATCATTTTTCCAGGTGTCGGCGCTTTTAAAGATGCGATGGAAGCTCTTGATGATAGAGGATTAAGAGAACCCCTGAGGAGATATATTGCAAGCGGAAAACCGTTTTTAGGTATCTGTCTTGGATTGCAGCTGCTTTTTGAATATGGAATTGAATATGGCAAAACGAAGGGACTTGAAATATTTAAGGGTAAAGTGGTGCGCTTTCAGTCTGAAAAGCTCCGAATCCCGCATATGGGATGGAACAGGGTGCATTTTGACGATTCACCGCTTTTTGCCGGTATTGCGCAGGATTCATATTTCTATTTTGTGCATTCATATTATGCGGAATGTGAAAAAGATGAGAATATAACGGCTGTCACTGAATATGGCTGTCGTTTTGTTTCTGCTGTAAAAAAAGAGAATGTTTACGCCGTTCAATTTCATCCGGAAAAAAGCGGTGAGAATGGTCTGAAAATCATAAAAAATTTTGGAGAAATCGTAGATGAATATTATACCGGCAATTGACATTTCAGATGGAAAGGTAATAAGACTTAAAAGGGGCAAAATCGAAAATAAAACGATCTACAGCGACAACCCTCATAAAATTTTAGAGGATTTTATAAAAAGCGGCGCAGAATGGGTTCATATAGTTGATATAGACAGGGCGACCTGCAGAGCCGATAATAGAGATTTGATAAAGGAACTGCTCAATATTAAGGGAATAAAAAAGGAGGTCGGAGGCGGTTTACGAACAAAAGATGAAATAATTCAGATGTTCGAATATGGTGCAAACAGAGCAGTGATTGGCACCGCTGCATGCAGAAACAAAGATATGGTCAAATCGATTGCTCTGCAATATCCGGACAAAATCATAGTTGCATTAGATTTTTCGAATAACAGTGTTATGATAGATGGCTGGTCAAGGGATAGCGGCAGCTCACCTATCGAATTTGCAAAACAGTTTATGCCGGAAATTAGTCTGTTTTTGCTCACCGATATTTCAAAGGACGGCATGCTTAGCGGAATTGATGAAAAATTTTATAGTCGGTTTGCCGTTAAAACCGGTGCTAAGACTATAGTCTCAGGAGGAGTACAATCAATCGAGGATATAAAAAAGGCTATGAAATTGAGCAAATCCGTTGAGGGCATTATTATCGGCAAAGCACTTTATGAAAAAAAATTTAGCTTGAAAGAAGCGTTAGAGGTTTCTAATGGTAAGATCTAAGATTAAAATAACAGGTATTAAAGCACGGTTTTATGATCTTCTGGTCAATTTAGCCACCGGTTTCAGATACGGCAAACTTGTAAAAGAAGTTACCGCAAAAATGAATATCGCAGAGGGTGTCGGTTTAATAGATTTAGGAGGTGGAACAGGCAAAAACGCAAAACTATTTGCCCGCCTCGCCGGGAATTCCGGCAAGATTGTTTTGGTCGATATTGGTAAAACAATGCTTAAAAAAGCAGGAAGAAGACTGAAAAAATATAAAAATTGTGAGATTGTCTCGGCAGATATATTGAAACCGTTGAAGTTTAACGGATTTGATATGGTATTTATAAGTTTTATAATGCACGGACTTGAGATTCAGGAACGATCGGCTCTAATGAAAAATGTCTCAAAATTACTGAAAAGGGGCGGTCATCTTTTTATATTGGATTACAATCAGTTTGATATGAAAAAGCTTAATCCGATAGCCGGATATCTCTTTACTCATTTTGAGTGCGAATTGGCAGCAGAATTTATCAAATGGGATGCGGAACGTTTTTTGCGGAGCTATAAATTTGGAAAGTTTGAAAAATGGTATTGGCATGACAAGAAAATAAGACTGTTGAGGGCTGAAAAATTATGAATAAAAAGACTATCTTTGTCAGCGATCTCAAAGAAACTACTGAAGAGTTTAGCTCTGTCTTTAAAGTAGGAGTAATTGAACCGCTGAAAACAAGATCGGGGAAAAAGTTCTATAATATATTGTTGAAGGATAAAACCGGTGTAATAAAAGCGAAACTGTGGAATGACAAAATTGAGCTCGCAAAGGGAATAAAGATCAACGATATTGTCAACATAGAAGGCAAAACAAACAGATATGCAGGTACTCTTCAAATAATTATAAAAAATATACGCCGATCGGATTACTCGAATGATGATGATTTTAAGATACTCTCCGATAAAAAAATTCTTCAGTTTTCAGCTGAACTTGACAGCCTCATTTTAGATGTCAAAAATAGCACACTAAAAAAAATACTTAAGAAATTTTTTGATAATAAAGATATTCGAAGTAGATTCATAAGCCATCCTGCGGCAAAATCTATTCATCATTGCTATATGGGAGGTCTGCTCGAACATTCTGTGTCTATGGCAAAAATTGCAAAAAACTTATCGATACATTACGGTTTAGACAGCGATCTTATGATTACGGGAGCACTTCTTCATGATATAGGAAAGCTGCAGGAACTGACGGAAAATGGCGAATACACAAGAGAAGGACAACTCCTCGGGCATCTTGCCATAGGTGTTGCTGAAATAGAAAAGGTCTCAAGAGGCTTAGATGAAAAGACTCCGATTATACTTCATCTAAAGCATATAATAGCATCACACCATGGAGAGCTTGAATGGGGCTCGATAAAAAGGCCGTTAACGGCTGAAGCAGAGCTGCTGTTTAATATTGATTATATGGATTCCCGGCAAAGCATCTATAAGTTAAAAAATTTTGACTTATCAAATACACGCTTTGACAATGAACCGAAAATAACCGATAAATTGACTCCTTCAAAAACTAATAAGACTGAAAGCAACAGCCCTACCCTATTTGGAGATCGTTAAAAAGTGTTTATCGCATTTGAAGGCATTGACGGTTCTGGAAAATCAACCCAGATAAAACTGTTTAAAAATTATTTAAAATCAAAATCAATAGATGCATTTGTAACTGTCGAACCGGGCGGAACAGAGGCATCAAAAATGCTTGATTTCATAATAAGAAATTTTGATATTCCTATGAAAGCAAGGCTTCTGCTTTTTATCTCAGACAGAATAATACATATAAAAGAGATAGAGAAAAAATTGAACAAGGGCGAATGGGTACTCACCGACCGATACTCTTATTCAACGCTTGCTTACCAGGGTTATGGTGAGGGTATGGATATAAATATGATTCGGGAGCTTCTTGATCGTTTTTGCCCGCTGATGCCTGCCGTAACCTTCCTGCTTAACATATCGCATAGATATGCTATAAATAGAGCGGGCATGCATGACCTGATTGAGCGCAAAGGTTATGACTTTTACAGGCGGGTTTCGGAAGGATACCTTAAATTGGCAAAAAACGATAAAAGGATAGTGATTATAGATGCAGCAGGAAGCATTAACGATGTACATAAAAAAATTATTGAGAAGTGGGAAAATGAAATCGAACGAACTAAAAGCCGCATATCTGTTTGAAAATGCCGATATAATTACAGCAAAGAAAATAATTGCCGATCTGTCATGCGAGAGGTCGGATGAACGCGTGATGCTTGATAATATAAAAGGCGGATGCGGAGAATGCCGAATCTGTAAAATGATATCAAATAATCTATACTCCAATATGTATATTACCGCATCGGATAAAGCCATTGGTATTGATGAAATTAGAACAGTGACCAAGTTTCTCTCCTTTAAATCGGTCAAAGGAAGAAAAAATTTTATTGTAATCGACTGTTCTAACGGAATAACCGATCCGGCTCAAAATGCAACTCTGAAACTACTCGAAGAACCGCCTGAGCTGTCGCATTTTTTTATTATCGGAATAAAAAGAACAGAACTTCTGCCTACAGTGCTGTCAAGAGTAATTGTCATTAATCATAAATTTAATAAACAGATTGGCGCAGATAAGAAATTTGAAAGTCTGCTTTTGAATGGTAACTATGAGGATTTAATAAGTTATGCTAAAAAATTGAAAAGAAAAGATATTGCGGATAATTTAATAAAAATAGCAGAGAATAACCGGTCATCTAAAATTTTTGACAAACTAATAGATTCTGCAATAAATATCGTACATTATAATTGCAATCAAAAAATTATATTTTACAGACTTATAAGGGAACAAAATGAGAAAAACAGGTAAAGTGCGGTTTCATAAATTAGGAAAATTTGGATATTTTCATTTTGAGAATAACTTTTCAGTGGGAGATTGGCTGGTTTGCGAAACCGATAGCTATGTAGATATGGGAAGATTGATATCCATGGCAGAAGATAAAATATCGGACGGAAACGGTTCCATATTGAGAATTGCCGGAGAAAGTGATCATAAAAAAAAAGAATCAAACAGTTTACTTATCACGGAATTTTTGGATACTGCGAAATCTGAAGCTAAAAGGCTCTGCCTTAATATGAAAATGGTGGATTCGACAATAACCCTTGACAGAACGTACGCTACATTTTTCTTTACGGCCAATTCAAGGGTTGATTTTAGAACACTCGTAAGAAGTCTTGCTCATAAACTACGCTGCAGAATTGAAATGTATCAAGTAAGAGCAAGAGAAGAAACCAAACTCATGGGCGGAATAGGTGTTTGCGGACAAAGACTCTGCTGCGACCGCTTTTTGCAGGATTTTAAACATATATCCGTTGCCATGGTAAAAAACCAGAATCTGAATGTCAGCGTTAAAGGCATAAAAGGTATATGCGGGAAACTTTTATGCTGTCTGAGTTACGAAGATGACATCTACAGAGAATTCAAGAAGACTATACCTAAAGTAGGCACTATGATTGAGAAAGGCGATATTCAGGGAAAGATAGTCTTTATTTCACCGCTAAAAAAACAGGTTACAATCAGATGCCCGAATAACAGCTACATCGATATAGATCCTTATACATTTGAACCGATTAAAAAGAAAACGGCAGAATTTCTATCCATTGATAATAATTTTACAAACCATAATCACAATGAAAACGACAGTATAAAAGAAAAAGATGATTTTGCTGTTGTTGCCGAAAATAATGATAATAATAAAAATAAAGAGATTAATGATAAACAAAAGGTAAAAAAAGAACCGTTCAAAAGAAAAAAAAGAAGAATAAGAGGTAATAAAAGAAGATGAAAGAGAGTTTTTACATTACAACACCGATTTATTATGTTAATGATATTCCGCATATCGGTCATGCGTACACCACTATTGCTGCCGACACAATGGCACGATACAAAAGAATGTCAGGCTGCGATACATTCTTTCTTACGGGTACCGATGAGCACGGCCAAAAAATTGAAAGAACGGCAAAGGCTCACGAGATCAGCCCCATTGAATTGGCAGACAAAGTTGTTATAAGATTCAAAAATTTATGGAAAAGACTTGATATTACAAATGATGATTTCATAAGAACTACCGAACCGAGACATCTCAAGTTTGTGCAGCTTTTGTTTAACAAGCTGTATGAACAAGGCGATATCTATCTGGGAAATTACGAGGGATGGTACTGCACGCCCTGCGAATCCTTTTTTACCGAAACGGAGGCTCCCGATAAGTGCTGCCCGCAATGCGGCAGAACACTGGAAAAGCTCAAGGAAGAAAGTTATTTTTTCAGACTTTCAAAATATCAGGATAAACTGCTTGAGTTCTATGAATCACATCAGGATTTTGTTATACCAAATACGAGATTCAATGAAGTGAAGAGTTTCGTTACCAGAGGTTTACAGGATCTCTCTGTCAGCAGAACATCGTTTAGTTGGGGCATTCCTGTACCCTTTGACGACAAACATGTAATCTATGTTTGGTTTGATGCACTTATAAACTATATAAGTGCTGTCAACTACGGCTGCAAAAATAGTGAAACATCAAAATATTGGCCTGCGGTACATATTGTAGGCAAAGATATACTTCAATTCCATGCGGTTTACTGGCCTGCCATGCTTATAGCAGGCGGAATAGAACCGCCGAAACAGGTTGTTGCGCATGGCTGGTGGACATCGGAAGGCAAAAAAATGAGTAAATCGCTTGGAAATGTTGTGGATCCGAACAGTATGATTAGTCGGTTTGGGCGCGATTCGTTCAGATATTTTTTACTTCGTGATGTTCCTTTCGGTCAGGACGGCGACTTTTCGATCAAGGCAATAAAGAGTAGAATCAATAGTGATCTCGCCAACGATCTCGGAAACCTTTTTAACAGAGTTGCAACACTGATAAAGAAAAACAATTCAGGCATTATACCTGATGTTTCCGGATTACCGGAGGCAAAAGAAAATTTTGAAGAAATGCATAAATTTATAGCTGAAAGTATGGAGAAATTTGATTTTTTAAACGCACTCAAGTCGATATGGAATTATATAGGCTGGGCAAACAAATTTATTACCGATGCTAAACCGTGGGCTCTTACCGACAAAAATAAGCTTGATGACATACTTGCCTCGGCTGCCTATGCTCTTCATGCGATAGCTTATGAATTGGCACCGTTTATGCCTGATACGGCAGCAGTTATAAAAAGGCGCTTTTCCGATCATTCGGAATTTAAGTGGGCTGATTTTAAGTGGGATATAAGAGGCAGCAAAGTAGAAAAAGGTGAAATTTTATTCAAACGATACGATTTTAAAAAGGATGTTAAAGAAAATACAGACCGTAAGAAGGAAAAATCATATATTTCCATAGATGATGTTATGAAACTTGAACTCAAGACTGCAGAGATCGTCTCAGCCGAGCGCGTAGAAAAGTCTGAAAAACTGATAAAACTTGAGGTAAGCTTAAAAGATGAAAAACGGACAATTGTTGCCGGAATTGGAAAGTCATATAATCCCGAAGAACTTATCGGCAAAAAGATCGTGATTGTTGCAAATTTGGCTTCAAGGCAGCTCTTCGGCATCCGGTCCAATGGAATGCTTTTGGCTGCTTCAAATAAAGACAGGCTTTCTTTATTGAGCGTCGACAAAGATATCAATTCGGGAAGTCCGATCCATTAAAAAGGAAAAAGTCGGCGGTATAGCGACCGTAGATCAATTTTTTTCTGCCGATGGAATATTAAGCAATACTATAAAAGAGTATGAATATCGTCCTGAGCAGGAAAAAATGGCCCATGCAGTTGCCGATGCACTTTTTCATGAAAAAAACTGTTTGATCGACGCTCCCACAGGTATAGGCAAAACCGTTGCATATCTGATTGCCGCCATCATTTTTTCCAATAGGAAAAATGAGAAGGTGGTTATCAGCACAAACACAATAAATCTTCAGGAACAGCTATTCAAATCCGAACTGCCGATGCTAAAAAGGGTTTTATTCAAAGATCTTAAATTTTCAGTTTTTATGGGAAGAAATCGCTATATATGCCTGAACAAATTTTACAATATCTTTCCCGTTAATGTCAAAATTGTGGAGAAAATGGAACATTGGATAAAAAATACAAAAACAGGAACAAAATCAGATCAAACGATTTTGACCGACGGCAGCTGGGATGATATTGCATCCGACTCGGATACATGCATAGGAAAAAGATGTAAATTTTTTCAATCCAACTGCTTTTATTATAAGGCTAAAAGATTCGCTTTGAACTCCGATATTATTGTAACCAATCATCATCTGCTGATATCCGATTTTCTACTTCCTGAGGGCAGAAAGATTCTTCCTGAACACCAATTTATCGTTTGGGATGAAGCCCATCATATTTCAGATGTAGCAACTAATCAGTTCGGAGGAAGCGTCTCTACGGCGAAAATAGTTTTGATGATAAACAAACTTATTAGAAAGAACGGCGGAATTCTTCATCTGCTGAGACACAAGACGGCTATGCATGTCGATGATCAATTTTATGATCTTCTGAACTGCCTGATAAGCGCACTCAAGCAGCTCAAAAAAAGGGTCAAACTAATTGAGATATCACACAAAATAATGATGCTCCACAATGAAATCATTCGAATTGATAATGACAGCAGAGATGTTGACGAGATTAAAGAAGAAGTAGAAAAAATAATTGCATTTGTTAAACCGGTTATAAAAGCGATAGACAAGTTTTCCGATGATGATTCGATTCTTTTTGAAAAGATGCGTATAGTGGCCTTGATGGAAAAGTTTGTTGATATCAAAAATATCCTGAAAAAGTTTCAGTTTAAGGATGATCGTTTTGTATGCTGCATCAAACATTCCGCAAAAACTGTGATATTTCAGATAAGCCCAATTGATGTTTCCGATTTTCTACACCCTCTTTTTGTGAAAAAGACGAATATTCTAACATCCGCAACTCTAAAAGTGGGCCCGGATTTTTCTTTTATTAAACAAAACATAGGATTGGAAAATCCGGAAGAGACCGAACTCAAATCTGAATTTGACTGGCATAATCAGATTAAGGCGTTTATGGTAGAAGGTATTTCACCTCTTGATGTAGAATATTCGGTTAAACTTGAAGATGCTATCATAAAAATAGCAGCGACTGTTAGAGGCGGTATACTTATACTGTTTACATCTCACACTCAGATGAACAAAACCTATGATGCAATCAGACCGATTTTAGAAAAAGACGGAAAAAATCCGATCATTCAGGGAACTATGCCGCGATATAAGCTTTTTGAAATAATGAGAGAGACCGAATCAATTCTGTTTGGAACAAGTTCTTTTTGGGAAGGGGTGGACATACCGGGAGATAATCTTTCTGCGGTTATAATAACGCATTTACCGTTCCAATCAAACAAAGATCCGGTGATTAACGCAAAAATGAAATATTATGAAACAATTGGTTTGAACAGCTTTACTAAATTTTTGCTGCCGGATATGATGCTGAAACTACGGCAGGGGGTAGGCAGATTGGTGAGAAAGAGGACGGACAGAGGCGTTATAGTCTTTTTGGATTACAGAATGAAAACAAAAAGCTATGGCAAAACTGTATCATCATCTTTTCAATTTGACATAAAAGATCTGTCAATTGATAAAACGGTAGATGAGATAAAAGAATTTTATGAATAAAGCAGCTTTATTGCCGGTCATATTCCTGCTCTTGCTACAAGGGTGCGCTAAAAATATTACATACCTGCCTGTTAATCTAAATAATATCAGGAAGATTGCCGATGATCAGATAAAATCGCTGCCGAAGGAAACTGAAATAACAGGTGCACTCTTTTATATTGGTACGAGCTATCCTTTTTATGCACTTTATAAAAAAATAAATAACGGATATGATATTCTGTTTTTTGATCCTTATATGCGTCAAACCGGCCAAATTATATATAACGGCTCAAATATAAGTTATAAATTTATTCAGAAAGATGCAGACAGATATATAAAAATCCTTAAACCGATATTCAAACAGTTTGCCTCCCTGCTTTTCGGCAAAATCAGTCTTAAAAACCTAAAAATTAGACAGGAACGAAATAATATTATTTTTTCTAAAAACGGTTTTAATTTTACGATGAAAACAGATAAACTTGTATTGGCACAAGTCAAATCTTCTGATATTCTTATCAAGTATGGTGATTATACAAATAGCTATAAAGGCATCTGGATTGCCAAAAATCTGAAGATTTTTAATGGGAGTATGATGATTGCAAAATTTTCTCTGAGAAATATGAAATAAAATGAAAAAAAAGCCGCTGATTCTGTTTGATCTGGATGGCACTTTAATTGATTCAAGAAAAGATCTTGCCATTGCAGTCAACAAAACTATGGAACGGTTCGACATAGACAGTCTGCCGGATAAACTAATACTTAAATATATCGGCAACGGTATACGTCAACTGCTTTACGATTGTGCCGGAAACAAAAAAGATCTCAAGGAAATGGTAGATTATTTTATGTCGTTTTATACGGAACATCTTACCGATAATACAAAGGCTTACCCAAATATTGAGGCAATGCTTGAGTTGATCAGATCAAAAGATATAAAAATGGGCGTTGTGACAAACAAAATGACCGGACTTTCAAAAATAATTCTGCATAAACTCAAACTGGACAGCTATTTTGATGTGATTACGGGAGGAGATATCTATAGAAAAAAACCGCATCCCGAGCCGCTCCTGAAAACTGCCGGCCAAATAGGGAATACCGGCAGAGTGATTATGGTAGGCGACAGCGAAAACGATATAATTGCGGGCAAATTGGCGGAGTTTGAAACTGCAGGCGCATTGTGGGGGTTAAGACCGCCGGAACTGGTAAAGCAGCTCAGACCTGATTTTGCACTTGCCGACTCAATGGAGGTTTTGAAAATTTTATGATAGAGAAGATCGTAAAAGAACACAACGATACCATAAATAGATTTTTTGAAGCAAATAAAAGGGCTGTTCTTGAGGTAGCGGATCTGCTGCTGGAGACTGTCAAAAACCGTCATATTATCTTTTTTTTCGGTAACGGCGGAAGCGCAGCAGATAGCCAGCATCTTGCTGCAGAATTTGTAAACCGTTTTGAAAAAGAAAGAAGAGAACTGCCGGCATTGGCTCTTACTACCGATAGTTCGGTGATCACCAGTATAGCTAATGATTATCATTACAATGATATTTTTAAAAAACAGATAAATGCTCTGGGGAGAGCCGGAGATGTTGCCGTAGGTATTTCCACAAGCGGAAACAGCAAAAATGTGTATAGAGCACTTGAATCTGCAAAAGCTAAAAATATGCCGACAGTAGCTTTTTTAGGCAACAACGGCGGCACAATTGCAGAGATTGTCGATTATCCTCTGATAGTCGACTCCGTCCGAACAGCACGAATACAGGAAGTTCACATACTGCTCGGTCATATCCTATGTTCACTCATCGAACGGGAACTATGAAAGCTCAAATTATAGAATATCGTGAGGTATTGGAGAAGGCAGCGATACTGCGCAAAAACGGGACAATTGTATTTACCAACGGATGCTTTGACCTGCTGCATGCCGGACATATAGAATACCTCAGAAAAGCCAAAAAATTGGGAGATGTTTTATGGATAGGCATCAACAGCGACAAATCCGTAAAACGAATAAAAGGAGAGAAAAGACCGATATTGTGCCAAACCGACAGAGTGAACATTTTGGCAAGTTTGAGATTTGTTGATGCGATAACTTTGTTTGATGAAGACACTCCGCTTGAGCTTATAAAAATGATAAAGCCGAATATATTGGCTAAGGGTGGAGATTACAAGGACAAATTGATTATCGGCTCCGATATTATTAAAAATAGCGGAGGAATCGTGAAACTAATCGACTTTGTTGATGGAAAATCCACGAGCGCAATAATAGAGAAGATAAAGAGTTTATAGGAAGTGAGTTAAAAACAATGAGTGATCTTTTTGATGATTACGGAAAAAGTCTGCTGATTAGAGGACTTTCCAAATACAGCATAAAAAGTTATATGTCGGACATAAAACCGATGATAAAATTTCTTAAAAGTCATAACTTTGAGGATGCCGCCAATCTTTTTCTCCACAAAATATATATGAGCGGATATAAGCCTGCTACTATTGCACGAAAAATTATTGCGCTGAAAGGGCTGGCAAAATATATGAACAAAACCGTTTCGGCAAGATCTCCCCGTTTTGAGAAACCGCTTCCAAAATTCCTGAACAAAGATCGCATAAAATCAATACTTGAGAATGACGAACTTAAGGAAAACCCGAGAGATAGGGCAATTTTAGAACTTTTCTATTGCGGCTTAAGAATTGGAGAAATGTCGGTATTAAAGGTTTCCAGCCTTATGCTTACCTCGAAAACTATCCGAATTTTTGGAAAAGGGTCGATTGAGCGAATCATACCTATTACCGGTAAAGCCAAAGAGGCGCTTCAGGCGTACATTGATTCGCAAAACAGCTCCGGGCATCTGTTTTTGAACCGTTTCGGTAATCCTATATCATCAAGAGGTATAAGAAATATTGTATATAAATGGAGTCTGAAAGCATTGGGATACAAGATAAATCCCCACTCGCTTAGACATTCATTTGCAACTCATCTGCTTGAAAATGGTATGAATATAAGAACTATACAGAAATTGCTGGGTCATAGCTCTATAAATACTACAGGACGCTATACACATGTAAATATTTCTATGTTGATAGCCGAATACAACAAAGCATTTCCTATGGATAAATCGTAAAAGTCTGTTGAAAAAGATCAATATTACAAAGAGAGTTGCCATGCCCGCTTGCCCCTTTTGTCATGCCCACTTGCCCCCTTG
>CAZPBP010000012.1:0-15000 GCA_964584845.1 uncultured Hippea sp. | reverse complement strand
ATGCGGTTTCGTTCTAATATATTTTTCCTTTGCCATAGCTACCTCCTTATTTGCTGCCGACAATCTTTTCTGCTATTGATTTTGGTACTTCGATATAATGATCAAACAGCATAGTATAGGTACCTCTACCCTGAGTTATCGATCTTAAAACCGTAGCATATCCAAACATTTCCGAAAGTGGAATCATAGCATCAATTATCTTAATATTTTTTCTTTCCCCTGTTTCAACAATCTGACCGCGCCTTGAATTAACATCACCAATAACATCTCCGAGATAGTCGGAAGGTGTGTTAATTTCAACCGCCATCACAGGTTCCAGTATGACAGGATTCGCCTTTCTCGTTCCCTCTTTAAAAGCCATAGAACCTGCCATTCTAAATGCAATCTCTGAGGAATCAACTTCATGGTACGATCCGTCAAACAATGCAACCTTGATATCTGTTACAGGATATCCTCCAATGACACCGCTCAGGGCTGCATCTCTAATACCTTTTTCGATCGCAGGAATATACTCTTTGGGTATAACACCTCCTACAATACGGTTAACAAATTCTATCCCGTTGCCCCTGTCAACCGGATCAATCTGTACTTTAACATGACCATATTGGCCATGCCCTCCGGTCTGTCTGATAAATTTACTTTCCTGAATAACCGATTTTCTTATCGTTTCTTTGTAGGCAACCTGAGGCATTCCGGTTTTGGCATTCACATGAAATTCACGTCTCATTCTATCAACAATGATATCAAGATGTAATTCTCCCATTCCCGATACAATGGTTTGATTAGTTTGATCATCAAACTTAACTGTAAATGTCGGATCTTCCTCTGCAAGTTTAAACAATGCGATACCCATCTTATCCTGATCAGCTTTAGTTGCAGGCTCTATAGCCATGCTAATTACCGGATCGGGAAATTTCATCATTTCCAATATTATGGGATGTTCGTAATCACACAAAGTGATTCCCGTGCCGCTATGTTTAAGACCGACAATCGCACAGATATCCCCGGCAAAGGCACAATCTATATCCTCACGCTTATTTGCGCTCATACGAAGAATTCTTCCTATCCGCTCTTTTTTATTCTTAATAGGATTATAAACGTACGAACCTGCACTAATTTTGCCGGAATAAACTCTTATATATGAAAGTTTACCTACATAAGGATCACTCGCTATCTTAAAAATCAACCCGCAAAACGGCTCATTATCGTCGGCCTTTCTTATCTCCACTTTACCGCCATCAATTCTTTCGGTTCCCTTAACCGGAGGTATATCAAGCGGAGAAGGTAAATATTTCACTACCGCATCAAGCAGAGGCTGAACACCTTTATTTTTAAATGCGCTGCCGCACAGCATAGGAACAATTTTCAAGTCAATAGTTCCATTTCTTATTGCTTTATATATTGTTTTATTGTCTATCTCTTTTTCCGCAAGATAACTTTCCATAAGATCGTCATCAAAATCGGCAAGTTTTTCAATAAGCTCAACTCTGCAACGATCAGCATCTTTTTTCAGATCCTCAGGAATATCGACAATATCATATTTGGCACCGAGAACATCGGAATCCCATATAACAGCTTTCTGCTCTATCAGATCGACAACGCCCCTGAAGCTGTCTTCATTGCCTACAGGTATCTGCACAACCAGCGGAACAGCTCCAAGCTTATTGGTAACATCCTTAACAACTTCAAAAAAATCAGCTCCGACTCTGTCCATTTTGTTTACAAATGCAATTCTCGGAACATGATATTTATCCGCCTGCCTCCAGACTGTTTCAGACTGCGGTTCAACACCGTCAACCGCAGTAAATACCGCCACTACGCCGTCTAAAACTCTGAGTGATCTTTCCACCTCAACCGTAAAATCAACATGCCCCGGAGTGTCGATTATGTTTATAGTACAACCGTTCCATAATGCACTTATGGCTGCAGATGTAATGGTAATACCGCGCTCCTGTTCCTGTTCCATCCAATCGGTTGCCGTATTACCGTCATCCACGTTACCCAGCTTGTATGTCGCACCTGTATAATAAAGTACCCGCTCGGTTGTGGTTGTTTTTCCGGCATCAATATGAGCTACGATACCTATATTTCTCAAATTTTTCAGCTTATCAGACATAATTTTAATTTACCAACGATAATGTGCAAATGCTCTGTTTGCTTCAGCCATTTTATGCACATCTTCTCTCTTTTTAACTGATTTAGAGCGTTTTTCGTACGATTCAATAATTTCATTGGCAACTCTTTCGGTTATACCCTTTTCACCGCGCGTTCTTGCACACTGGACAAGCCACCTGATTGCGAGGCTGTTCTGTCTTCTGGCCGGAACCTCAATAGGAACCTGATAAGTGGCACCGCCGACACGTCTCGGCCTAACCTCTATCTTCGGTTTAATATTATCGACAGCAGCGATAAGCACTTCAAGAAAATCTTTTTTGGTTTTCTCTTCTACAATTTTTGCAGCACTATATAGAGCTCCTGCCGCAATACTCTTCTTTCCGTCTTTCATAAATCCATTTATTATTTTGCTAACAAGCATACTGTTATAAACTCTGTCAGCCGCAACTTTTCTCTTTACGGCCCTTCTTCTTCTTGACATAAAAACCCCTAATTATTACTCTTTTGATGCCTTGGCGCCGTATTTCGAGCGTCCGTTTTTTCTTCCTTCCACACCTGCAGTATCAAGCGCACCTCTGACAACATGATATCTGACACCAGGCAAATCCTTAACTCTGCCGCCTCTTACCAGTACTATAGAATGTTCCTGAAGATTATGACCTTCTCCCTGTATATAGCTAATCACCTCAAAACCACTGGTCAATTTCACCTTTGCAACTTTTCTCAATGCAGAGTTCGGCTTCTTAGGTGTTGTCGTATACACTCTCGTGCACACACCTCTTTTCTGAGGTGATCCATTCAATGCAGGCGTCTTACTCTTTTTCTTTAACTTCTTCCTTCCCTTTCTTATCAACTGATTAATAGTTGGCACCATATCCTCCCATTTTTTGAAACGATTGTTAAAATACGATAAAAATTATGATTTGTCAAGCGTTATTTTGTAAAATCACATTAACGTTTTCCATACGCTTCTGACCGGTACCGGCAGGTATAAGTCTTCCGACAATCACATTCTCCTTTAGGCCTTCCAGATTATCGGTCGCCGCCCTGATGCTCGCATCTGTCAAAATACGCTTTGTTTCCTGAAATGACGCTGCAGAAATAAAACTATCGGTCGCAAGAGAAGCTCTTGTTATGCCTAAAAATAAAATCCTTGCCAGAGCCGGTCTTTTGCCTTCACCGACAAGTTTCCTGTTCAGCTGCTCAAATTTGTATCTGTTAATTACCTCTCCCTGAATTAAACCGCTTTCACCGGGGTTCTCAACTGTAACCCATTTCAACATCTGACGAACAATTACTTCAAAATGTTTATCGTTAATATCAACGCCCTGTATTTTATAAACCTGCTGAACTTCGCTCACAAGATGCTTTGCAAGCTGCTTTTCTCCAAGAATTCTTAGAATATCGGCGGGGTTTACAACACCATCGGTTATCGGCTCACCGGCTTCAATATGATCATGAGGATACACCTGAATTCGTCTGTTGCGTGGAATTGCATACTCCTTCTCCATTCCGCCGGAACTCGTCACATACACGGTTTTTTTGCCTCTTATCTCCTTGCCGTAGCTCACCTCACCGCTAATTTCGGATACAACGGTAGGCATTTTAGGAGATTTCGCCTCCACAATCTCGACAACTCTCGGCAATCCCCCTGTAATATCACTCGTTCTTGCAGTCTCTTTCGGAATCTTGCCTAATATGTCTCCCGCTTTCACGTAATCACCCATCTGTTTAAGTAATATGGTTCTAGGCGGCAGAAAATACTCATCGCTGCCCGATTCATCTTTAACTACAATTCTGGGAAACAGTTTGACGTCAACTGATTCAACTATTGTTTTGCTTCTCAAACCGGTAATACGATCAACCTCATCCTTCAATGTTTTGTCGGCAACAATATCTTTAAAAGTAATCGTACCATTCTGAGATGAAAGAATATAAGACGAGTAAGCATCCCAATCAGCCAGCATTACCGTTGATTGATACATATCTTTGTCGTTTGCGAATTTTTCAAGCTCACTCTCATCTTTATATGCCAGAAGATCACCTCTTGCGACCTTGTCTCCATCTTTTACAGACAACCTGGATCCAACCGGCACATAATAACGTTCAACAATCAGATCATCTTCATCTAAGATAAAGATATGCGTTCCGTATCTGTTAATCTTCTTGCCCGTATCTTCTGTAGTGTGCACCATTTCATCGCCATCCAGTATCCAGATCTCAATCCGTCCCGCTTTTGATGCTTTTAAAAACCTGATGAGTGCATCTCCATCATTTACATATATCTTCGCACCATAAGTTATTTTATTAGGTATATCCCACACTTCAAGCACTCTTTCAATAATAATGGTATTTTTTTCAACTGAACAGGGTTCCTTTACAAGAATTCTCAATTTTCCTATCGCAGTTTCACCGCCGTGTGCAAAATCGGATTGGTTAAGAAGACTTGCTTTTGAAATCTTATATTCTTTATCTTTTATTTTATAAGTGTAGCTTCTAAAATCTTCATCTATCTGTATTGATGCAGCATCAGATACTACAAGAAACGGCTCCGTTATCAGCATCATTGCATCACGTCTCGATAAAACAACCTTGTCTCCATTAGAGTTAACGGCTGTTTTTATATTATAAAATCTGACAAATCCGGCTTTACCGGTACTCGCAAAAACCTTTTCGTTGTCCATGCTTGCAGTGCCGCCGCCATGAAATGTTCTGAGCGTAAGCTGAGTTCCGGGCTCTCCGATTGATTGAGCGGCAATTATCCCAACAGGTGTTCCAATCTCAACAAGTTTGCCCGTAGTAAGATCATATCCGTAGCATGTTGCACAAATACCGTTTTCCGCTCTGCAGGTAAGAGCTGAACGAATTTTTATCTTATTTATACTCAAATCTACAATTTTTCTTGCCAATTTTTTAGTTATAACCGATCCGGATTGTACAAACTCCTGTTTATCGAAGGGGTTAATTATATTTTCTGCCGCCACACGTCCGACAATGCGCTCATAAAGATTCTCAATAACAGTTCCCGATATGGTTATCTGATCGACCTCTATGCCGTTAGTGGTTCCGCAATCCATTTCTCTAACCACAACATTTTGAGCTGCATCAATCAATTTTCGTGTGAGATATCCGGCATTTGCAGTTTTTAACGCTGTATCGGAAAGACCTTTTCTTGCTCCATGAGAGGAGGTAAAATATTCAAGAACACTCATGCCTTCGCGAAGATTCGATTTTATAGGAAGTTCAACAATATCACCGGAGGGTTTTATCATAAGACCCCTCACACCCGACATTTGTCTTATCTGTTCCTCACTTCCCCGCGCTCCCGAATCCTTCATCATAAAGATAGGATTAAATCCATTTTGATCATTTCCAAGATCTCTCATCGTTTCCACGCTGATCTCTGAGGTAGCACTACTCCAGATATCAATTACCTTATTGTATCGCTCTCTTTCGGTCAGCAAGCCGTCTCTATATTGTGCAACTATCTCATCAACCTTTTTTTGTGAACTTTCAAGGATTTCCTGTTTCCTTTTCGGCATAATCATATCTTTTATAGAAATCGAACAGCCTGAAAGTGCCGCCATTTTGAATCCTAAATCTTTTATATTATCAAGAAAGCTTACCGTACTGATATTTCCATATTCTTCATATACCTTGTCTGCAATAGCTGCAATATCCGATTTCTTTATCAACTTGTTAACTTGTGAAAACGGAAAATCATCGGGAAGCAGATTGGAAATCAGCAGTCTTCCAACAGTTGTATCAATAATTTTACCGGCTATTCTTACCTTTATAGACGCATTTACCGCAATATAAGAAGCGTTGTACCAACAAATTGCATCCTGTTTATCGGCAAAAATCATGCTTTCGCCTTTTGCACCGGGCAGCGGTTTTGTAATATAGTAAATACCCAAAACCATATCCTGAGAAGGCTTTGCTATAATTCCTCCGTTTGATGGAGAAACAATATTGTTATGAGCAAGCATCAGCATTATACCTTCCGCCTGAGCTTCATCTGATAAAGGCAGATGAACAGCCATCTGGTCTCCGTCAAAATCGGCATTAAACGCCGCACATACCAGAGGATGAAGATGTATTGCTTTATCATTGGTTAACACCGGAAAAAAACCTTGTATAGATAATCTGTGAAGCGTTGGAGCTCTATTGAGAAAAACGGGGTGTTCTTTGACTGCTTTTTCCAGAATTTCCCAGATATGTTCCTCGCGACGCTCAACCTGATGCTTAGCCGCCTTTAATGTTGTCGCATATCCCTCTTCTTCCAGCAGATGATACACAAAGGGTCTGTAAAGCTCTAAAGCCATCTCTCTCGGAAGACCGCACTGATCAAACGAAAGATCGGGACCGGAAACGATAACGGATCTTCCCGAATAATCTACCCTTTTACCCAATAAATTTCTTCTGAATCTTCCCTGTTTTCCCTTTAGATTGTCGCTCAAAGATTTAAGCGGAAGTCTGTTTGAACGTCTCACTACCTGCTTTCTCTTGCCGTTATCAAGTAAAGAATCAACCGACTCCTGAAGCATCCTCTCTTCATTGCGCAATATTATTGAGGGAGCCTTTAATTCAATAAGTTTTTTGAGTCTGTTGTTTCTATTTATAACGCGTCTATATAAATCATTTAAATCCGACGAGGCAAATCTGCCTCCTTCAAGTGCAACCAAAGGCCTCAAATCCGGAGGAATAACCGGCAGAACAGAAAGGATCATCCATTCGGGATGGTTCTCCGAACGTATAAAATATTCAACTATTTTAAGTCTTCTGGACAGTTTTTTCTTTGTGACAACGGATGATGTAGCATTTTGGGCAGCCATAAGATCAGATCTCAAAGAATCAAGATCCATATTTGCCAAAATTTTAGACAATGATTTTGCGCCCATGTCCGCCTCAAAATTGTCGCCATATTCTTCTTTAACAGACTCGTATTCAGACTCTGCTATAATATCACTCACAGAAATCTCTTTTAGCTTGCTGTTGGTAATAACATACGCCTGATAATAAACGACTCTCTCAAGATCTTTTGCTTTTATTCCCGTCAATATCGAAATGATACTCGGTATAGAACTGAGATACCAAATATGTGCAACCGGAACTGCCAGTTCAATGTGACCCATTCTATGTCTTCTCACTCTTGATTCCGTAATCTCAACACCACATCGTTCACACACAGTTCCTCTGAATTTCATTCCTTTATATTTACCGCAGAGACATTCATAGTCTTTGATTGGTCCAAAGATTTTAGCACAAAAAAGACCATCGGGTTCAGGCTTCAGAGTTCTGTAATTGATCGTTTCTGCCTTTTTAACTTCTCCGTTACTCCAATCTTTTATCTCCTCGGGAGATGCTATTTTTATTCTTATAGCATCGAAATCATTCGATGTTTTTGGCTTAGCTTTTAATATCGTATACATAGCTTTTCTCCTTACCTGGTCTCTTTCAGAAGTTCTACCGAAAGACCTAAACTTTGAAGTTCTTTTACCAGAACATTAAACGACTCAGGCAATCCTCCGAGCGGCACCGGTTTGCCCTTTACAATAGCCTCATATGATCTGCTTCGTCCCTCTATATCATCCGATTTCAGCGTAAGCACCTCCTGAAGATTGTATGCCGCTCCATACCCCTCAAGCGCCCACACCTCCATTTCACCAAAACGCTGGCCTCCAAACTGAGCCTTTCCGCCAAGCGGCTGCTGCGTAACGAGAGAATAGGGACCGACCGATCGCGCATGAATCTTATCCTCAACCATATGGTCAAGTTTAAGAATATGAACAACACCAATCATAATCTTTTGATCAAAGGCTTCTCCGGTGATACCGTCATATATAGTATATTTGCCATCTGCCGGAATTCCGGCAAGTGCCATAAGTTCGTCAACATCTTTCTCTGAAGCTCCATCAAAAGCCGGTGTAGCCATAAACGCTCCGTTGCGCCAATCATCAGCATACAGCATAAGTTCTTCATTCGAGAGAGAGTCAATATATTTTTTTGTATCTTCGTCGGTGTTGGAAACGGTTGAAAGCATAACTCCTTTTACACGGTCAAGATCATATTTCTTTAGGGCTTTATCTATCAACTTACCTATACCTCTTGCCGCCATACCCAAATGAGCCTCTAATATCTGACCTGCATTCATTCTGCTCGGCACACCCAAAGGATTTAAAACAATATCTACAGGCCTGCCGTCTTCCATAAAAGGCAGGTCTTCTTCGGGTAATATACGCGAGACAACCCCTTTGTTCCCATGCCGACCGGCAAGCTTATCTCCAACCTGAAGATGTCTTTTATGAGCAATGGTAACCTTAGCAATTCTCAGAATTCCGGTTGCAAGCTCTTCAGTGGACTCGATTGAAGAAACATTTTTCCGATAAGATGCCTCAGCGGCATCAATCATCTTATTATAGTAAGTCAGAATCGATTTTATTTTACTGTTAAGAGCATCATCAATCGTAGAGATATGGGAAAGCTCTGAATATTTTAACTTAAGCAGTTTCTCTTTTGTAATAATACCCGCTGATTTTATTATATATACGCCCTTTCTTTTTACCGAATTTGCAGCTGTTGCACCCTGCACAACAGACGCAATCGATAATGCAATCAAACGATGTATGATCTTCTTTTTTCTTTCAAGCAAAGCATATTCCTGCTTCTTTTCATAATCTTCAAGCTCGAGACGCTTTTCGCCTTTCTCGACGCCTCTTCTTACAAAAACCTTTACATCGGTAACAATGCCGCTAATTCCCGGAGGTACTTTAAGCGAAGAATCCGAAACATTTTTTGCTTTCTCGCCAAATATAGCCTGGAACAGCTTTTCTTCGGGAGAATAGCTTGTCTCAACTTTTGGTGTAACCTTACCAACCAAAATATCCGCCGGCTTAACATATGAGCCAACCCTTACAATTCCGTTATCATCAAGGTTTCTTAAAAGCTCTTTGGCATTGTTCGGAACATCTGAGGTAAACTCCTCAGGCCCAAGCTTAGTATCATGCTCTATACATTCATATGTTTCCATATGAATAGAGCTCATAAGATCTTCTTTTACCACACGCTCCGATATAGTAATTGCATCCTCGTAGTTATACCCTCTCCAGGGCACAAAGGCTACCATAAGATCCTGCCCCAAAGCCAGCTCTCCCTTGTCAGTCGAAGGACCATTGGTAATCGCCTGACCTTTTTTCACCATATCATGCTTTTTTACTATAGGAATATTTACAAATACCGTATTCTGATTTGATCTCGTATATTGATTAAGTCTGTATACGTCAATATCATACAATGATTTTCCCTTCTCATCGTTAGAAGTTTGTATAACAATCATAGCACTATCGACATATACAACCTCTCCGTTCCGCTTCGCCCTCAACATTCTTCCTGAACTTTTTGCTATTACAGATTCCATTCCGGTACCAACCAACGGGCTTGACGGTTTGACAAGCGGAACAGCCTGTCTCTGCATATTGCAGCCCATAAGCGCTCTATTGGCATCATCATGACCGACAAAAGGAATTGCGGATGCACTTACTCCAAGAAGCTGCTGAGGATTTATATCCATATAATCAACCTTTTCCGGAGAAATTAAAATTATATCATCGTTTCTTCTTGCCTCAATTTTTCCGATAAGTTTTTTACCATCCATTTTAGCCTTAGCAGTACAGATAATCTTATCGTATTCGTCGCTAAAAGAAAGATAGACAATTTTATTCGTAACGACACCATTGACAACCTTTTTATACGGAGTTTCAATAAATCCGTATTGATTGACTTTGGCATAAGTTGCAAGAGCGACTATAAGACCGATATTCGGACCTTCCGGCGTCTCAATCGGGCAAATTCTTCCGTAATGACTCGGGTTTACATCTCTAACCTCAAATCCTGCTCTCTCTCTTGTCAAACCTCCTGTACCCAATGAAGAAATTCTTCTTTTATGGCTAACCTCGGAAAGAGGATTAATCTGATCTAAAAATTGCGACAACTGGTTGCTTTCAAAAAAGGATTTGAAAACAGAGGTAAATGCATTTGCATTCACCAACATTGAAGGCGATGCTGTTTCCGCTTCTAAAAAACCTATTTTATCCCTTATGTTTTTCTGCATCGAAAGCATGGTGGGTTTCAGTTGAACGCTAAGCATTTCATCTATTCTTCTTATTCTTCTGTTGGCAAGGCTGTCTATGTCATCTAAAAATCCTTTTCCGTTAAGAAGCAAAACGAGGTATTCAACCGTTCTAACTACGTCCTCTTTGGTTAAATGCGTGTTGTTTGTCGGTATATCTAATTCTAAACGCCTATTAACCTTGATACGTCCATAAACAGACAGATCATATGATGGACCTTCAAAAAAAAGATTGTTTAAGAACTGTCTTGCCTCTTGAGGTGAAACCGGTTCTCCGGGACGCTGGTTATGATAAATAAAAATGGTTGCCAGATCTTCGTCGCTCATTGTCTCATTGATACTGCCTTTAAGCTTCTTAATCAAAACTTTCGCAGTATTTATGCTGCTGAGCATCAGCTGCTTCTCGTCTTTAACAAGTGCAAGATCAAAACTACAGCCGGAGTTTTTCAGCAACGCAAGACTTTCCGGTGTTATTGTCTCACCTGCTTCAATTGTTATCTCATCATCCAATTGTATATCTTCAAGAATACAGTTTTCATAAAGAGAAACATTGGCTATCGGATAATAGATATCGGGATCATTCAACTGTTTTATTAATTTTCTTGTAATTTTCGAACCGGATTTGGCAATTAGTTTTTCTTCCGCTATTATATCACTGTCGAGAATCAGTCCTTTTACATCACCTTTCGCAAAAAAACATTCTCCTTCTTTTTTAACTGATACGGTTTTATAAAATCTTCTTAATATGTCGGAATTCGAAAAACCTATTGCATTAAGAAACAGGGCAATCGGAAAACGTTTTCTCTTGTCTATTTTTAGGTAACAGATATTTTTCCTTGTTGTTTCAAACTCCATCCAGCTTCCATGCTCGGGTATAGCCTGAGCCGAAAACAGATCTTCACTTAGCATTTCCTCCGATTTTATGCGTTTAAAAATAACACCGGGTGATCTGTGAAGCTGCATAACAAAAACCCTTTCGACACCGTTCATTATAAAACTGCCGTTTTCGGTTACAAAAGGAATATCTCCTATATAGACCTTTTGTTCTTTTGCAATCTTTATACCGGTTCTCTTACCGGTGTCGGGATCCGTATCCCACAAATTCAATCTTAGCCGAACTTGCAGCGCACCTGCATAGCTCAAAGACTTTTCAAGACAATCTTTCACACTATATTTCGGTTCCTCCAACGTATATCCCAGATATTTCAGGCTCCAGCTGCTTCTTTCATTCTCTATATTAAAAAATTGCCTGAAGAGAGCCTCCAAACCGACATTTTCCCGTTTCTCTTGAGGGACATTTACGTGAGGAGTATTTAACTGCAAAAACTGCTTATATGAATTTATTTGAGTTTTAAGCAGCTCAGGCATTTCAAATCTATTTTCCTTTGAAGAAAAATTTACTCTTAGTCGATATTCCGACCATAACAGATGTGCCATTTATCCTCCGAAAAGGTATTTATTAATTTATATCCATATGAGCAACTAATCTCATAGCTTACCCACTATTATTATGCACAGATATGCACAGATAAAAAATAAAGAGGCAAATTCAATTGCCTCTTTATTTGAGGGGCAATGTTATCAATTTTTTATGCCCCGGTTCATTCTATTATAAAAAACTTATCTTAATCAAAGCAGGAATCTGTATATTTATTTAAGTTCAACAACTGCACCGGCTTCTTCTAATGATTTCTTTAAGTTTTCAGCATCTTCTTTACTTAATTTTTCTTTGATTGTAGAAGGAGCCTTGTCGACAATCTCTTTTGATTGAGCAAGACCCAAACCTGTAGCAGCCCTTACAGCCTTAATTACAGCGATCTTTTTCTGTCCAATTTCTTTCAAAACCACATCAAATTCCGTTTTTTCTTCTGCCTCCTGTTCACCGGGGGCGGCTGCGACTGCAACGGCTGCCGGTGCCGCAGCAGTAACACCAAAATGATCCTCCAGTTCTTTTACGAAATTTGAAAGCTCCAAAACACTCATATTCTCTATAAAATTTACTACTTCTTCCTTTGTTATAGCCACTTTTTCCTCCTAATTAATTTTGTTTTTTATGGCATCTATTGTATATACTAAATTTCTTATAATACCTGATAATGTCGATACAAATCCTCCAACAGGCGCATTAAGCATAGAAAGAAGTTTTGCAAGCAGCTGCTCTCTCGGAAGCAGTTTCGACAACTCTATAACATCCTGCTTCGACAATTTGGCACCGTCGGCATAGCCGCCTTTTATTGCCAGCTTGTAGCGCTTATTTATTTCTGTTGAAATTTTAGCAAGCTCAATGGGATCGCTATGTATTCCAACTGCATTGGCATTTTTCAGAAGATCGTTTACCACTTCCAGTTTGCTTCCGCTTATTGCCAATTTGAAGAGCAAATTTTTTATAACGGTAAATCTGACTCCCTTGTCTCTAAGATCACGCCTTACGTTCGCAATACTATTTGCATCGACATTCTGATAGTTGAAGAAAACTAACGCATCATTATCGTTTAAACCGGATTTCCAGTTATTAATCCATGCTACTTTTTCACTTTTTTTCATTCTTCCTCCATTTCAAACTGCTCCCTATGACTCCTGCAAACTTTTTACATCAAGCTTAACGCTTGGAGAATGAGTAGCGCATATATAAGCAGATTTGATGTAAGTTCCCTTAGATGATACAGGTTTGGCTTTTTTAACAGCACTTATAAAAGATGAGATATTTTTCTTTAGATTCTCGTCGGTAAATGATACTCTGCCGATCGCAGAGTGAAGATTTGCACCCTTGTCAACCCTGAAAGCCAACTGTCCCAACTTCAGTTGTTTCACAATATTTCCTATATCCTGGGCAACCGTACCAACCTTAGGATTCGGCATCATACCTCTCGGCCCCAATATACGTCCAAGTTTTCCCGCGACAGACATCATATCCGGCGTTGAAGCGACACGATCAAAATCAAGCCACCCGGCAGCTATTTTATCCGCCAACTCCTTTCCGCCTACATAATCGGCACCGGCTTCCGTAGCTTCTTTAATCTTTTCACCTTTGCAAAATGCAACTACCCTGGTCTGTTTACCGGAACCTGCAGGCAATATGCAGCTGCCTCTAACTGCTTCATCCGATTTTTTAGGATTTACTCCGAGTCTCAGAACCAGCTCAACCGTCTCATCAAATTTTGAAAACTGCATCTTTTTCAAAAGAGCAATAGCTTCATCCAGGTTATATATAACATCTTTCTCAATCAGTTCGGCAGATTTTTGATATCTCTTTCCTCGTTTCTTCATAATTAAAGTCCCCTTTGTAAAATCACTCTATCTCGATGCCCATGTTACGCGCAGTGCCTGCAATAATTTTTTTTGCAGCGTCAATATCATATGCATTAAGATCGGGCATCTTTTTTTCGGCAATTTGAGTTAACTGATCATCTGTTATTTTCGCAACCTTTTGCTTGAGACTATCCGAAGAACCCTTTTCAAGTCCTGCAGCCTTAAGTATCAATCGCGAAGCCGGTGACTGTTTTGTTATGAATGTAAAACTTTTATCTTTATAAACAGTTATAATCACCGGAATAACGTCACCTGCCTGCTTTTGAGTGGCAGCATTAAATTGCTTACAAAATTCCATTATATTAACACCATGCTGTCCCAACGCCGGTCCGACCGGCGGAGCCGGATTTGCTTTTCCGGCAGCTATTTGCAGCTTAATAAGTGCAGCTATTCCCTTAGCCATCTATCCTCCTCATATCTTTTCAACCTGATCATAATCCAGTTCAAGCGGAGTTGATCTTCCAAAAATTGTTACCATAATCTTTAACCTTGCTTTTGCATCATCTACAGATTCTACAATTCCCGAGAAATCCGAAAAAGCGCCGTCTTTAACCCTTACTCTATCATCAATCTTGTAGATTATCGAAAGCCTCGGGGTATCTTTGGATTTCTCAATTCTATTCTTTATACTTTCTATCTCTTTCTCATCAATCATGCTCGGTTTATACGGTTTTCCTATGATACCGATTATACGAGGCATCCTTATTAATACTTTTTGCAGATTATCCGTCATATCCGCCCTTATAAACAGATAAGATTGATATAAAAATCGTTCACTGACGGTACGTTTTCCCTTACGTATATCTATGACTTCTTCTACAGGCAAAAAAAGATCGTCTTCGTTTATATCATATCCCTTTTCTTTCAATATTTTAGGCAAGATCTTGACAAACTGTTTCTCAAACCCTGTTTGAACCTGAAGTGCGTACCATTTCTTTTTATTCTGCACCGACGTCATCTATATAACCAGCTTGAGCAGATAAGAAAAAACGTAATCAGCTACACTAAGCAGAGCGGACACCATAATCGACAACACAACAACGGCAATAGTCGTATTTATAGTAGTTCTCTTATCCGGCCAGACAACCTTATAAAGCTCATCTCGCGAATTGTACAAAAATTTCTTTATATTTTTTATTGCATTCATTTTTTTATGGTAGGCCAGGAGGGACTCGAACCCACAACCATCGGTTTTGGAGACCGACGCTCTACCAATTAGAGCTACTGACCTATGCTTTTACCTCCTTGTGTAAGGTATGCCTTTTGCAAAAAGGACAATACTTATTGAGGTTAGTCTTTTCCTTTTTTAATTTTTTGTTCCTTGTAATCATATAGTTTTTTCTTTTACAATCAGGACATTGCAGAGCAAACAAATCGCGCATATACTACCATCCCCTACTTTAATATCTCACTGACAACACCTGCACCCACTGTTCTTCCACCCTCTC
>CAZPBP010000011.1:0-15137 GCA_964584845.1 uncultured Hippea sp. | reverse complement strand
GAGAGGGTGGAAGAACAGTGGGTGCAGGTGTTGTCAGTGAGATATTAAAGTAGGGAATGATGAAAAAAATTGTTAGATTGAAGCTGAAATCGTTTGATGCAAAAATTCTTGATGAAACCGTAAGAAGTATAGTAGAAATGGTAGGAAGAACCGGAGGCAATATCAAGGCGCTTGTTCCGCTTCCAACGAGGATAACACGCTATACGGTTTTACGTTCGCCTCATATTGACAAAAAATCGAGGGAACAGTTTGAAATGAGAAGAAGATCTCGTTTGATAGATATTGAGAATGCATCTCCCCAAACAATTGATGTTCTTACCAAACTTAATGTTCCAAGTGGTGTTGACATTACGATTAAGCTATAGGAGAAACGATGTCTGTTTTAATGGGATATAAAATTGGTATGACACAGGTTTACGATGGTGCAGATGCCGTACCGGTTACTGTAGTTGAGGCTGGACCATGTCCTGTTGTCAATATTGTAGGTAATTCTAAAGTTGTTATTGGTTTTGGAAGAAAAAAATCTGCAAATAAGCCTATGGAAGGTATTTTTAAAAAGGCGAAGATAAAACCTGTTAGATTCTTGCAGCAGATAAGTACAGATCTTTCAATCAAAACGGGCGACAAAATTACGACAGAAATTTTTCAAGAAGGTGAAAAAGTTGATGTGACTGGTGTTTCTAAAGGAAAAGGTACTGCAGGTGTTATAAAAAGACATGGTTTTCATGGCGGACCCGGAGGTCATGGATCTATGTTTCATAGGGCACCCGGATCTATTGGACACTGTGAATTTCCAGGTCGTGTGGTAAAGGGAACAAAATTGCCGGGTCATATGGGAGTCGACAGAGTTACGGTAAAAAATCTTAAAATTATCAAGATAATTAATGAGAGCAACATTTTATATATAAAAGGTGCTGTACCGGGAGCTTGCGGATCACTTGTAACGATAAAAAAACATGGAAAGGAAAATGTCTAAGTTGGATAACAGTATGATTAAAATCACTCATTATGATTGGAATGCAAACCGGTTGGATGATTTAGAGTTGGGTATAGCGGAAACTGCAGGTAAAGACTATGATAAATTGCTGTCCCGTGTTATAGTTGCCGAACAGGCCAATTTGCGACAGGGAACAAGCTCTGTAAAAACCAGAGGTGAGGTTACTCGAAGCACGAGAAAGCTGTACAGACAAAAGGGTACAGGTAATGCAAGAGCTGGAGACGCAGGGTCTCCGACGCGCTATCATGGAGGAGTTGCTTTCGGGCCGAACCCCAGATCGTATAATCAGAAAATAAATAGAAAAGAAAGAAAGAAGGCCTTTACGATAGGGGTATCATTAAGGCATAAAGATACTTTTTGCGTAACAGGTGAATTTGGATTCAAGAAAACCAAAGAGGCCGACGGTTTTCTCAAAAATATAGGCATTGACAGAAAAATTCTTATGATTGTTAATGTAGATGATGGTGAGAAAAGGCTTCTGTTCAGAAATATACAGAATGTTGAATTGACAAATGTCAGCTCGGTTACATTGAACTCAATTATGAAGTATCCTAATATCCTGATTACTCAAACTGCTCTGGACGAATTGAAAAAGAGGTTGCACGATGAAGGATAAATATTCTATTGTTAGAGGCAAGGTTTTGACAGAGAAATCCGTTAAAGATTCCGAGCATGGGAAGCTGCATTTTTATGTTAACCCCAATGCTACTAAAAATGAGATTAAACGTTTTATTGAAACCTTTTTTAAGACAAAGGTAAAGAAGGTTAATATAATAAATCTTCCGCGCAAGAAGAAGCGTTTCAAAAATGGGGAAGGTTTTAGAAAACTAAGAGTCAAATCAATAGTAACCTTGAAAGAAGGCGAAGAGATAAAGGAGTTATAAGGGAGGTCAAGTGGGAGTAAAACTTTATAAGCCGTATACAAAATCCCGCCGTTTTATATCGGTTAGTGATTTTAGTGAACTGACATCTAAAAGACCCGAAAAGAGCTTAACCAGACCTTTAAAAAAGACCGGTGGGCGTAATACTCGGGGCGTTATAACATCGTTTCACAGAGGCGGCAGAAATAAAAGAAAATATAGAATTATCGATTTTAAAAGAGCTAAAAAAGGAATTGATGGAAAAGTAACTGCTATTGAGTATGATCCCAATCGAAGCGCATGGATTGCTTTGATATGCTATGCGGATGGCGATAAGCGATATATTATTGCTCCCGGCGGATTAAAAAAGGGAGATACGGTGGCAAACGGTGAGCATTCTGAGATCAAAACAGGCAACAGTATGCCGCTCAGAGCTATTCCATCGGGTAGTTTTATACATAATGTTGAGTTGAAGCCCGGAGGCGGCGGAAAGATAGCGAGAGCGGCCGGGACTATTGTTCAGCTGCTTGCCAAAGAGTCGGGATTTGCTCATCTTAAGATGCCCTCCGGTGAGGTAAGAATAGTTTCTCTTGATTGTACGGCTACTATCGGACAGGTGTCCAATAGTGATCATTCTAATATTTCGCTTGGAAATGCAGGACGCAGCAGGCATCTCGGAAGGAGACCTCATGTAAGGGGGAATGCTATGAATCCTGTTGATCACCCGCATGGAGGCGGCGAAGGAAAGATGGGAACGGGGAGAAATCCGGTGACTCCATGGGGTAAACCTACAAAGGGGCATCGGACAAGAAAAAATAAACAAACAGATAAATATATAGTTAAGAGAAGGTAGGAGGAGCTGTGCCGCGATCGATAAAAAAAGGACCGTTTGTTGATGATAAATTATTTAAGAAAGTTGAGAAAATGCAGCATGAAACGAAGAAAAAACCTATTAAAACATGGTCGAGGCGTTCTACAGTAATGCCGGAATTTGTAGGAATAACCTTCGCAGTGCACAATGGAAATAAATTTATACCTGTTTATATCACAGAAGAAATGGTTGGACATAAATTAGGCGAATTTGCACCGACGAGGACTTTCAGGGGTCACCGCGGCGTTGTGCAGAAAAAGATAGGGAAATAAGATGGCTGATGAGATTGTGAGCTATATGAAAGGAGCACATATTGCTCCGAGAAAGGTAAGAGTTATAATAGATCATGTAAAGGGAAAAAACGCAGAAGATGCGCTTACAATACTTAAGCTGATGCCCAAGAAGGCTGCGGCTATCCTGTATAAAATATTGTATGGCTCTGTTGCCAATGCCGAAAACCGCGGCATTGATATAGACAGATTAATTGTATCTAACATTACTGCTAATGACGGAATGCGCATAAAGAGGATAAAACCCAGAGCTATGGGAAGAGCATATAGGATACTTAAACGATTTAGCAACATAAAAGTTACGATGAAAATAGGGAGGTGATGTTTTGGGTCAAAAGGTAAATCCTATTTCACTGCGCATCGGCATCAATAAAGGCTGGCTTTCAAATTGGTATAATAAAAAGAACTATAGATTATGGTTATCCGAAGACATATTGATTAGAGATGCTATAAAGAAAAAGTTTTATTATGCAGGTATCTCCTCTATAGTTCTTGAGAGAAAGAGTGATCGTGTTCATGCTATAATTTATGCTTCCAGACCGGGAATTATCATAGGGAGAAAGGGTGGCGAAATAGAGAAACTTAAAGAACATATTAAAAAATATACAAATTATGAATTTTCTGTTGATGTTAAACAGGTGCCGATGATAGATTTGGATGCACAGCTTGTTGCCGAAAACATAGCTTTACAGCTTGAGAAAAGGGTTTTTTATAGAAAAGCTATGAAAAGGGCGGTAATGCTTGCGAGAAAAAATGGTGCCGAAGGAATAAAGATTGCGTGCTCCGGCAGGTTGGGCGGGGCTGAGATGAGACGAAGAGAATGGGTGATGGAGGGAAGCGTTCCACTTCATACTCTTATAGCAGATATAAGTTACGGTTTTGCGGAAGCAATGACTTTAGCCGGTGTAATTGGTGTAAAGGTGTGGATCTGCAGATCCGGTAACAACAAGAAGGCAACAAATGAGCCGTACAAGGCCAAAACAGATAGGAAATAAGCTTTTTAGAGGTGAATCGTTATGTTAATGCCTAAAAGAACTAAATATAGAAAACAGCAGCGCGGAAGAGGAAAGTTGGACGGTAATGCGAAAGGTGGAAGCAGAGTTAGTTTCGGGGATTACGGTATGAAGGCTTTGGATTGGGCTGAGATTACTGCAAGACAGATAGAGGCTGCAAGGGTTGCACTTAACCGCAGCTTGGCAAAAACAGGCAAGATATGGATAAGAATCTTTCCTGATAAGGTACTTACAAAAAAGCCTGCAGAAACCAGAATGGGCAAAGGTAAGGGTGCTCCTGAGGTTTGGGTGGCACCTGTTCAGCCGGGGAGGATTCTTTTTGAGATCGGCGGTGTCGATGAAACGACAGCGGCGAAGGCGATGAAACTTGCGTCCAGTAAGCTGCCTATTGCTGTTAAAATTGTTTTCAAGGAACAGTGATGAATTATAAAGAATTTAAGAATATGGATAAAAAAGATCTGGAAAAAAAGTCTGTTGAGCTGAGAAGCGAAATTTTTACTCTTAAGCTGAGAAAGAGCGGAGAAAATATAGAAGATCCGATGATGATAAGGAAGCTTAAGAGGGATCTTGCGCGAACTCTTACGGCTTTAAATGAAAAGGTAGAAAACAATGAATGATAACAAGACGAAATTGAAAGGTGTTGTGGTAAGTGATAAAATGGACAAATCCGTGGTTGTATTAGTGAAGAGGCGCATTAAAGATAAACGCACTCAAAAGGTAATAAGCCGAAAGAAGCGATATATAGCTCATGATGTCCGGAACCAATATAAAGAAGGCAATGAAGTTATAATCAGGGAGATACGACCGCTCAGCAAAGAGAAACACTTTATAGTTGAAGGTTTAGTTCAGGAGAATGTTCAATGATTCAACAGGAGACACGATTAAAGGTTGCTGATAATTCCGGAGCAAAGCAGATTGGCTGCATAAAAGTTCTGGGAGGTTCAAAAAGAAGATACGCTTCTCTCGGGGATCTGATTGTTGCTTCAATAAAAGAATCTATTCCTAACGGAAAGGTAAAAAAAGGCGATGTGATAAGGGCTGTTATTGTCAGAACCAGCAAAGAAGTCAGAAGAGATGACGGCAGTTATATAAAGTTTGACGATAATGCTGCTGTTATTGTAAACGATCAAAAAGAGCCTGTTGGAACGCGTGTTTTTGGACCTGTAGGCAGGGAACTCAGAAAAAAGGGATATATGAAAATTATATCGCTTGCACCTGAGGTATTGTAATAATGCAGAATTTTTATGATTTAATAGCGGGAAGTATGGTATGCCTAAGATAAAAACAAGATTAAAAAAAGATGATAATGTAAAGGTTATTTCCGGTAAAGAGAAAGGAAAAACAGGGAAAATAATAAGTCTTAAACATGGCGAACATCTGAGAGTGATTGTGGAAAATATAAATATGGTAAAAAAACATCTCAAGGCGAGTCAGAAAAGTAAAGGCGGTATAGTAGACAAAGAGATGCCTCTTTCCGTGTCGAATGTACAACTTGAATGTCCTCATTGCGATAAGACAACAAGGATAGGTATCAGGTTTCTTGAAGACGGCAGAAAAGTCAGATTCTGCAAAAAATGCAACGAAGATCTCTTAACGGAGTAGAGTATGGCTGAATATAGATCACGAATAGAGACAAGATATAAAGAAGAAGTAGTGCCGGAAATGATGAAGCGCTTTAGTTATAAAAATATTATGGAAGTGCCGCGGCTTGTTAAAATTGTTATTAACATCGGAATGGGTGAAGCCATTAATGATATAAAATTGCTTGATGCGGCAACAGATGAGCTTTCACAGATTACCGGTCAGAAAGCCGTTCTTACCCGTGCGAAGCGATCGATCGCAAATTTTAAGCTTAGAAAGGATATGCCTATAGGATGTATGGTTACCTTGAGATCCAGGAGAATGTACGATTTTTTTGATCGTTTTGTAACATTTTCATTGCCGAGGGTTAGAGATTTTAAAGGTGCTTCTACTAAGAGTTTTGATTTGAAAGGAAATTTTAGTGTCGGAGTAAGAGAACAGCTCATTTTTCCTGAGATAGAGTATGACCAGGTATCAAAGATTCACGGAATGTCTATTTCGTTTCTTACGACTGCTAAAACCGCAGAAGAAGGAAAGACATTGCTTTCAGGCTTAGGTATGCCGTTTAGAAAATAGCAGGAGGTAAATTTGGCAAAAAAGACGTTAATAGAAAAAAATAAAAGAACTCCAAAGTATAAAGTAAGAGGATATAACAGATGTTCCGTATGCGGAAGACCGAGAGCGTATATCAGACGTTTTGGATTATGCAGGATCTGTTTTAGAAGAATGGCAAGCTGGGGTGAGATACCCGGTGTAAGAAAGGCGAGTTGGTAGTAATGCAGGATACAATAAGTGATGCTATAATAAGGATAAAAAACGCAACGATGATGAAACGTAAATCTGTTACTCTGCGCAATTCCAATATGGTAAAAAATATTTTGAAGATCATGAGAGAGGAAGGTTACATTGATGGATATAGCGAAAACGGTTTATCTGTTGATGTTAAATTGATATATGGTAAAAATGGCCGTCCTGTTTTCAGAATTTTTAAACGTATAAGCAAATCGAGCCTGAGAATTTATAAATCTTTTGATAAGATTATATTGCCGTATAACGGATTGGGTGTGGAAATTATTTCTACCAGCAAAGGTTTGATGACTACCGAAAAGGCCAGAAGAGAAAGGGTAGGCGGCGAACTGATATGCCAGATTTTCTAAATGTAAAAAGGTGAGGTATATTTTATGAGTCATATTGGTGACAAACCGATTGAAATAATAAAAGATGTTTCCGTAGTGAGTGATGGAAAAAAGGTTGAAATAAAAGGCAAAAACGGAAGCTTGTCTTTGGATATTTTCCCTGGTATTTTAATTGAGATCAACAACAATATTTTGATGGTCAAAACTGATGAATCTCTGTCAAACCAGGCGATGCAGGGCACTACGAGAGCGTTGATTGATAATATGATTACCGGAGTTTCAAAAGGTTACAAAAAAACGCTGCAGCTTGTCGGCGTAGGATATCATGCGGTATTGGAAAAAGATAAATTGACTCTTAGTCTTGGCTATTCCAATCCTGTGATATATAATCTTCCCTCTGATGTAAAATGTGAAGTTGATAAAAAAGGGATGTCGATTGCTCTGAGCGGCATAAATAAACAAAAAGTGGGTCAGGTTGCTTCCGATATTCGGTCGCTTAGACCTCCGGAGCCGTACAAGGGTAAAGGTGTTAGATATAGTGGTGAAAAGATAAGAAGGAAAGTAGGTAAAACTGCAGGTAAGTGAGGTAGAGATGTCGGTTGAGCTTAAAAAAGTAAGAAAGATAAGGCGTCATAGGAGATTAAGAAACAGAGTGAGCGGAACAGCACAGAAACCGAGGCTATCGGTTTTTAAGAGTAATCTGTATATGTACGCTCAACTTATTAACGATATTGACGGAAAAACTATAGCAAGTGCATCAAATTTAGAAAAAGAATTTGTCACGATCAAAGGTGCCGGAATTGCCGCTGCAGAAGCCGTCGGTACATTGGTTGCGGAAAGAGCAATTGAAAAAGGCGTGAAAGAAGTTGTATTTGACAGATCAGGCTATCAATATCATGGGTGCGTTAAGGCGTTGGCGGAAGCCGCAAGAAAGGTAGGGCTAAAATTTTGAAAGGAGTTTATGTGGAAAAAGAACAGGATAATTTTAGCGAGTATTTGATTCATGTCGGGCGAATTGCAAAGGTGGTTAAGGGCGGCAGAAGATTCCGGTTTAACGCACTTGTAGCGGTAGGCGACAAGAACGGAATGGTAGGAGTTGCCGGAGCAAAATCAAAGCTTGTTTCGGATGCTATCAGTAAGGCTGCAAAAAAGGCGAAAGAGCATCTTTTCAAAGTTCCCATAGTAAAAGGAACACTACCTCATAAAATAGTTATAAAATATGGAGCGGGCAGGGTAATGATCAGACCTGCAAAAAAAGGCACAGGTATTGTTTCGGGAGGAACTATGAGGGCAATACTTGAAGCATCCGGTTATAAAGATGTTGTTGCCAAGTCGTTGGCTACCAATAATCCGTCTAATGTTGCGCATGCAACAGTTGAGGCACTCAAATCGCTCAGAACATATACCGACATTGCAAATCAAAGACGAAAATTCGGCGACTCTAAATGAGTATGATAAAAATTACGCTTGTACGCGGCTTGGCCGGAAAAGACAAGCGGTTTAAAGTTGTTGCTCATAGTTTAGGTTTGCACAAAACGGGAAGCAGTGTTGTGCTGAAAGATACTCCGCCGATAAGAGGTATGATAAATAAGATTTCGTTTCTTGTTTCATATAGCAACATAGGGGATAAAAATGATAACGCTTAGTAATCTTTCAAAAACAGTTTGCAAAGATACAAGAAGAATCGGCAGAGGTGATGCTTCAGGGCATGGAACTACTGCCGGAAGAGGCACCAAAGGACAGAAATCTCGTTCAGGGGGCGCTAAAGGTCCTTATTTTGAAGGTGGACAGATGCCGTTGATCAGGCGTGTGCCTAAAAGAGGCTTCAACTCTCCAAACCGTATAAAATTTGAGGTTATTTCTCTTGATGACCTGAAACAGCGATTCCAAGAAGGAGCACCGGTTAATAGGCAATCAATATATGAGGCAGGATTGATTTCAAAAAAAGGTTCGGATGTAAAGATTCTTGCTAATGGAACCATAGATAAGAAGCTGAAAATAGAAAATATTCATATGTCAAGGACTGCAAGGGAAAAGTTGGTAACCGCAGGGTGTGTGCTGGAATAGCCTATAATGAACGGATACGATAAATTTCTCAATCTTCCTGAGTTAAATAAAAGAATATTTTTTACGGTAGGAATGCTTATCCTATTTAGAGCAGGCATACATGTTCCTACGCCGGGGATAGATATAAATGTTTTCAAGGATATTTTTAATAGTTCTCAGAATACCGTTTTGGGACTATTTAACCTGTTTACCGGAGGCGCGCTTAAGCAGCTTTCGATAATGTCTCTTGGAATTATGCCTTATATCAGTGCTGCAATTATAATGGAACTTTTAGCGGGCGTTTTTCCTGAACTTGCAAAACTTAAAAAAGAGGGCGAAGAGGGAAGAGTAAAAATTACAGAGTATACAAGGTATCTTACGGTTGCAATAGCGGTTCTCCAGTCGGTAGGTATTGCGCTTGGATTGGAGCAAATGAGAGGAGTGGGAGGAGCACCTGTTGTTATTGTTCCGGGGAGCTCGTTTGTTCTTTCTACAATATTTACTATGACAACTGCAACGCTGTTCCTTATGTGGATGGGAGAGCAGATTAACGAGCGCGGTATTGGAAACGGTATCAGTCTTATTATATTTGCCGGTATTGTGGCCAGGTTACCTGCTGCAATCGGCAATACATTCCGCCTGATAAGCGCCGGTGAGCTTTCAGTCATTTTTCTTGTGATTGTTACGGCGTTGATGATAGGCATTATATTTTTTGTCTGCTATGTTGAGCTTGCTCAGAGAAGGATTCAAATTCAGTATCCGAGGCGTATGGTCGGCAATAGACTTTATGGCGGCCAGTCAAGCTATTTACCGATAAAGGTTAATGTTTCAGGTGTCATACCTCCCATTTTCGCATCCTCAATTCTGCTCTTTCCGGCCACTATCGTTACGATGGTACATACGGGATTTTTTCAGAGTATTTCAGATTATTTGCGGCCGGGAGGACTGATCTATTCGATTTTATATGTTGTGATGATATTTTTCTTTGCTTATTTTTATACGGCAATCATTTTTAACCCCACCGAAGTGGCGGATAATTTGAAAAAGTATGGAGGATTTATTTCCGGAATAAGACCCGGCAAAAGAACTGCAGCATATATAGATTCCATACTCGACAGACTGACCTTTGCCGGCAGTATATACCTTTCAATTATATGCGTGCTGCCGTGGGTTTTTATACAGCGCTTTAATGTTCCGTTCTTTTTCGGAGGCACATCATTGCTTATTGTTGTGCAGGTTGCGCTTGATACTATTATGCAGATTGAATCACACCTGTTTATGCATGATTACAAAGGAATGATAAAAAAGGCGAGGAGATAGCATTATGATAATAATACTTTTAGGTGCACCGGGTGTTGGCAAAGGAACGCAGGGAAAAATGCTTTCTGAAAAATATGCGCTTCCTGAGATTTCGACGGGAGACATTTTGAGAGCAGAGGTAAAAAATAATACCGATCTTGGGAAAGAAGCTGAAGAATATATGAAAAAGGGCGAGCTTGTACCGGATGCCGTAATTATTGGAATGATGAAAAATAGAATGAGCTGTGAGGACTGCAGAAACGGTTTTGTTCTTGATGGCTTTCCAAGAACGGTAGACCAGGCGAATGCGCTGGAAAATATGCTTAAAAGCGAGGGGAAAGACATCGATTATGTTTTAAACATAGCAGTGCCTGAAGAAAAAATTATTAGGAGAATTTCCGGAAGAAGAAGCTGCCCTGAATGCAAATCTGTTTATAATATCTATTTTAATCCCCCAAAAAAAGATGCTGTTTGCGACCATTGCGGATGTTTGCTGGTTTTACGTGATGATGACAACGAAGAGACGGTAAAAAGCAGATTGAGTACATATAATCAGAAGACATCGCCGCTGGTTGATTATTATAGAAAAAACGGTGTACTTGTAGAAATTGACGGCAACGGCACTCCCGGTAAGATTTTTGAAAATATTGCCGGAAATTTAAAATAGGAGATTGTGGTTGGTTGTGCTTAAATCTTATGACGAGATAGAGAAGATGTACAGAGTCGGTCAAATGACCGGTCTGATAATGAGCTATCTTACCGATCAGATAAAAGAAGGCATAACTACACTTGAGATAGATCGTATGGCTCGCTGGAAATCTAAAGAGGTCGGTGCGGTGCCTGCATTTTTGGGATATGCAGGATTTCCAAAGGCTATCTGCGTTTCGGTGAACGATGAGATTGTTCACGGAATACCGTCAAAAAAATGCGTAATAAAAAATGGCGACATGGTTAGTTTGGATTTTGGACTTATATATGATGGATACTATAGTGATACTGCGAGAACCCTAATAGTCGGCAATGCCGATGCCGTTGCTCGAAAATTAAATGAAGTTACTAAAGAATGCCTTGATAGAGGCATAAACAGCGCAAATATAGACAACCATATTTCCGATATAGGAATTGCAGTGGAAAATTGTGCGACACAGAACAAATTTTCTGTTGTCCGGGAATATGTGGGGCATGGAATAGGCAAAGAGCTTCACGAAGATCCTCAGATCCCCAACTATAGAAGCACCTCTGTCGGTGCGAGGATTGTTGCAGGGATGGTTTTAGCTATTGAGCCTATGATTAACGAGGGGAAAAGCGATCTGTATGTAAAGAGAAATCGTTGGACCGTGGCGACAAAGGATCATAAGAGATCCTGTCATTTCGAAGACACTGTTGCAATTACTGAAGATGGTGTTAAACTGCTAACGCGAATAAATTGAATCTGTAGAGGTTTTATGGCAAAAGAGGAAGCATTAGAGATTAACGGGCAGGTTACCGAAAGGCTTCCTGATGCTATGTTTAAAGTTAAACTTCCTAACGGGAAGATTATACTTGCTCATGTATCGGGAAAAATGAGGATGCACTATATAAAAATTTTGCCCGGCGATACCGTTAAACTGGCTATTTCACCGTACAGTCTTGATAAGGCTCGGATAATTTACAGATTTAAATAATAGGAGAACGGATATGAAAGTTAGGGCATCGGTTAAGAAAATGTGTACAAAATGCAGAATCGTTAAGAGAAGGGGTGTGATAAGAGTGATATGCGAAAACCCCAAGCATAAACAGAGGCAGGGGTAGATAGTTGGCTCGTGTAGGTGGAGTTGATCTCCCAAGAAATAAAAGAATGGAAGTTGCGGTTACATATATTTATGGAATCGGACCTACGCTCGGCAAACTGATATTAAAGCAGGCAGATGTTGATCCTGACACAAGAACAGGCAATCTGACTGATCAGGAAATCAATAGATTAAACAAGGTTCTTCATGAATATAAAATAGAGGGAGATCTCAGAAGATCCGTTGCTATGAATATAAAAAACCTTATGAATCTTGGTAGTTACAGGGGATTAAGACATAGGCGCGGTTTGCCTGTAAGAGGGCAAAGAACCAGGACGAACAGTAGAACCAGGAAAGGAAAGCGAAAAACAGTAGGTGGAAAGTCTAAGGGGTAGGTAAGATAATATGATTAAAAAGGCTAAGAAAAGTACAAGAAGAAAAAGGGTTAAAAAAAGAAGCGTCCTGAGTGCTGTTGCATATATTCAGTCAAGCTTCAATAATACGATTGTTACAATAACAGACAGATCGGGAGCTGTTTTATGCTGGTCAAGCTCCGGAGTGGTTGGGTTCAAAGGTACCAGGAAAGGAACTCCGTTTGCCGCTCAGATGGTGGCTGAAGATGTTGCAAAAAAATCTCAGACTTTTGGCGTGCAGGACATTTCGGTGAGAGTGAACGGTCCCGGTTTTGGAAGAGATGCCGCAGTTAGAGGCTTGGCTGCTTTTGGATTAAAGGTGAAGGATATTGCAGATGTTACACCTATACCGCATAATGGATGCAGACCGCCCAAGCGGCGTAGAGTATAATGCAAGAAGGAGATAAATAGATGGCTGTATATTTAGAGAGTAGATGTTCGCGTTGTCGTCATACGGGAAGTAAACTTTTTTTGAAAGGGAATCGATGCGATTCTCCAAAGTGCGCCTTTGAGCGGCGTAAATATCCGCCGGGCGAGCATGGCAAAAACTTATCTCGTTCAAGAAGCTCAGGTTACAAAGAGCGTCTTATAGAGAAGCAGAAGGCAAAATATATTTATGGAATGCTGGAAAAGCCGTTTAAGAATTATGTAGAAAAGGCAAAGAAACAGAAAGGCATTTTAGGTGACAATATTCTTATATTGCTTGAAAGACGACTTGATAATGCGGTTTTTAGAGCCGGCTTTGCCTCATCAAGGCGTCAGGCACGCCAATTGGTGGCACATAGGATAATAAAATTGAACGATGTAAGGGTGAGCATACCATCAATACTTATCAAGGCCGATGACAAAATTTCTGTGATTGATAGATACAGAACAAACCAGTTAAAAGAAAAAGTTACTGAGCATTTGAAAGTCAGAGCTTTGCCGGCATGGATGAAATCGCAAGACAGCTGGACTGTTTCTGTTATAGATAAACCTTCCGAAATAACACCTTCCTTTGATGTTTCAAGGATAGTGGAGTACTATTCAAGATAGGAGCGTATATGATTAGAGGAATAGTGTTGCCTAACGGTATGGAGAGAGTTCCGGAAACGGAAACCGATAGTTTTGGGCGTTTTATTATAGAACCCCTGGAAAGAGGATATTCCATAACAGTTGGTAATGCACTCAGAAGAGTGCTGTTGTCTTCTATTGGCGGGTATACCTTTACAAAGGTTAGAATAGCCGGAGTGGATTCTCAGTTTTCTCCTGTTAATTTTGTTAAAGAAAATGCACTTGATATAATACTTAACCTAAGAAATGTTGTATTTACAGCGAATGTTCCCGATATAGAATCTGAAATTGTTTCTATAGATGTCAAGGGTGGTGTCGTAACCGCAAAAGATATAGAATGCGGCAATCTTAGCGTGATCAACAAAGACAGCTATATTGCGACCGCCGAAGATAGCGTAAAATTAAAGATTTCGGGAGTTGTAGAGTATGGAGTAGGATACAAGAAAGCGGATCTCAACATTGCCAATAAGGAACCCGGGTGGATTCCTATGGATTCAAATTTTTCTCCCGTAAGAAATGTTATATTTCGCTCAGGCAAGTCTATGATAAAAGGTTTCCTGGACTATGAACGTCTTGAGATTGAAATTGCGACAAATGAAGCAGTTACTCCCTCTGATGCTCTAAATAGTGCTCTATCCATAATTAAACAGCATATTGATATAATTTTAGGCGAGCAGGTTTCGGAAGAGCGTGATAACCTAAAAGCTGAAAACGATATGGTTTTGAAAAGAGAGATAGATGAGTTGGAGTTGTCGGTACGAGCTGCAAACTGTTTGAGAAATGCCGGTATTGTGACTATTGGAGCGCTTGTTGAAAGAAGTGATAGTGATCTTCTGGCGAAAAAGAATTTTGGCAAAAAATCGTTGAATGAAATAAAAGATTCACTTGCCAAGTTTGATTTATCATTAAGAAACGAGGAATAAGAGGATATCATGAGACATAGAAAAGCTAACAAAAAACTTGGCTGCAGATTATCTGTAAGAATGGCTTTATTGAGGTCTCTTGCAAGAGCGCTCATCAAAGAGGGAAGAATTAAAACAACTATTGCAAGAGCAAAAGAGCTTTCTAAATTTATTGACAGGATTATTGTGTTGGCAAAAAGAGGTGATCTGTCTTCAAGACGTGAGGCGTTGTCAAAAATTCCGGATAAAAAGATTATCAATGAGCTTTTCGCAAAAGCTAAAACTGATTTTTCCGATAGAAACAGCGGATTTACTCATATTATAAGAACTGGCAGAAGGCCCGGGGATAATGCTCAGATGGCTCTTATTTATTTCAAAGAGCTTGAGGTCGGATAATAGTTCAAGGCAGAAAATTGTCTCTGCTGCAATAATAGTTTCAGTTTTATTAGTTGATTTAGTAACCAAACGACTGGTGTTGGGGATAGCTTCTCCAATACCGGTCATAAAAAATTTCTTTGATATAGTTCATATCGAAAATTCATCTGCCGCGTTCGGCATGTCGTTTTTTTTGCCCGAATGGATGCTTCGCTATCTTCTGATAATAGTTTCTATCGTCTTTGTTTTGATCATAGTATACCAGCTGTTTATCAAGGCAGACAATCCTTACTATATAGCATTTTCGTTGATACTTGCAGGTGCTTTAGGCAATCTGTGGCAGCGGATATTTCAGGGTGAGGTAACAGATTTTTTATATTTTCATATAAACGGTTTTTATTGGCCGGCATTTAATATTGCGGATTCGGCAATCACAATAGGTGCCGTCCTTTTTTTTATAAAGATGTATCTTATGAATGATTCCAATAAAGAATCTTAAGAGACCTGAATCTTTTTTCTATTAACTCATAAT
>CAZPBP010000010.1:0-15989 GCA_964584845.1 uncultured Hippea sp. | reverse complement strand
GGACAAAGAGCCGCAGGAAATGGGCCTGTCAGAATTTGAATATTCTTTTTATACAGCAATTGCAAATAATGCCAGTGCCGGAGAACTGATGCAAAAAGAAAAGTTACGGGAGTTAGCTGTTGTTCTATTTGAGAAAGTGAAACAAAACGCATCAATCGACTGGACCATAAAAGAAAGCGTCAGGGCGAAACTAAAAGTAATTGTCAAACGGACTTTAAGACAATATGGTTATCCTCCGGATATGCAGAAACTTGCAACAGAAACAGTGCTAAAACAAGCGGAATTGATTGCAGATGAATTAATTCGACTGAAATGAGGATTATACTCATGTTTTGAATCAAGACGGAAAAGATGCAAGAAACCTCCTGCATTTTCGATTTTTTGAAAAATGTCTTAACCTGTTTAGGTTATCAAAAAAAACAACTAAACCAAAGGTAAAAGGAAAAAACAATGCGCAGAACGTTTACCGGTAACAAGAGCCCCATGCGGATTTTTTTCGGATATATCGGTTGAACCGATTTCTCTTTCTGTTGATCGGAGAAGCGTTGAAATTATGTTATTTTAATCAATCTCTCAACGGCAAGCATCAAATCATCTACGGTATCCTGTCTTCCGGCATCTATCTCAGGTTTGACGCAGCTTTTGAAATGTTCCTGAAGAAGTTTTATCGCAACCTGACTAATTGCCGATTTGATCGCAGAAATTTGCACAAGAATCTCGTTACAGTTCCGTTTTTCCTGCAGCATCTTTGAAATACCTCTTACCTGACCTTCTATTTTTGAAAGTCTGCTTTGAAGATTTTCAATACTTTCATTAGAAAGATACGGCTTGCAGCTGCTCTCAGCATTTATCATTTTACAGCCTCATACTTATTAAGAGCATCTCTATTAACTCATGAACGCTCATCCTGATCACCAGATCCATATCATATGTGTTGTCAAATTGCAGGCAACAGATCGACTGTTGTCTGCAATTTGTATCTTAACGAAACGAATTTCAGCTTTCTGTTTAAAGCACCCGAAATTAGCAGGAACGTTCTTAAGTACCTATATTCCATGATGAAAGGTATCGCTCCTGTTCTTTTGTAAGTGTGTCAATTGTTATTCCCATTGCTTTGAGTTTTAGAGATGCTACCTTGTTGTCAATTTCAGCTGGAACAACATATACTTTGTGTTCCAGATTTTTGTTCTCATTTAAATATTGAGCCGAAAGTGCCTGATTGGCAAAACTCATATCCATAACTGAGGATGGATGTCCTTCTGCTGATGAGAGATTAACAAGTCTGCCGTCAGCCAACAGATAGATTTTTCTACCGTCAGCCATGCGATATTCATCAAGGGCAGGGCGGATGTTTCTTGATGAGACGGCGGTTTTCTTAAGTAGTTTTGTATTTATTTCACTATCGAAATGACCGGAATTTGCCAGCATTGCTCCATTTTTCATCCTTTCCATCGCTTCTTTATCAATCACATTTATATTTCCCGTAACTGTTACAAAAAAATCTCCTATTGCCGCAGCTTCATTAATCGGCATAACCGAGAATCCGTCCATAGCTGCCTCAAGCGCTTTGACCGGGTTTATTTCGCATACAATAACTTTTGCGCCCATTCCTTTTGCTCTCATCGACATCCCTTTTCCGCACCATCCATATCCCGAAACCACAAAGTAACTTCCGGCAATCAGTCTGTTTGTTGCGCGCAGTATACCGTCAAGAGTAGATTGTCCTGTGCCGTAGCGGTTGTCGAACAGATGTTTTGTCTCGGCCTCATTAACAGCTATAACCGGCACTTTAAGCGCTTTATCCTTCTCCATACTTTGAAGTCGTATTACTCCGGTTGTAGTCTCTTCCGTGCTGCCGAGCATTGTTTCAGTCAGATCCTGATGTTTGGAGTGGATCAATGATATAAGATCTCCTCCGTCATCCATAGTGATGTTCGGCCTCATTTTAAGGATTGATTCAAGGTGGTTGTAATATGTTTGCCTGTTTTCTCCGTTGATTGCAAAAACAGGTATTTCGTCTTCGATAAGCGCGGCTGCAACATAATCTTTTGTCGAGAGCGGATTTGATGCCGCGAGTCCTACGACGGCTCCTCCGGCTTTGAGTGTTCTCATGAGAGCCGCAGTTTCTGTGGTAACATGGAGGCAACATCCTATTTTTACTCCGTCAAGCGGTTTATTCTTTTCAAAATCATCTTTTATATTTTTTAGAACAGGCATGCTCATCTCTGCCCATTCAATCATCAGTTTTCCTTTGCCGGCAAGACCGGCGTCTTTTATATCATAGTTCATAACAGTTTTTCCTTTATTATATCTGTCATATCGGTTTTTTCCCAGCTGAATTCCGGAAGCTCTCTGCCGAAATGTCCATACGCAGCGGTTTTTTTATAGATAGGTCTCAAAAGGTCAAGATGTTCAATAATTTCTTTTGGCGTCAAAGGAAATATCTCCCGAATCATCTTTCTGATCCTATCTTTTGGAACCTTTGAGCTCCCATACGTATGAACCATAAGAGACACCGGTTCAGATACACCTATTGCATAGGCCAGCTGTATCTCACATCTTTTGGCTACGCCTGAAGCTACAATGTTTTTTGCGATATATCTGGCAATATAGCTTGCCGAACGATCAACCTTTGTCGGATCTTTTCCGGAAAAACAGCCTCCTCCGTGAGACCCCACACCGCCATAGGCATCAACAATAATTTTTCGTCCGGTCAATCCGGTATCTGCCTGAGGTCCTCCAATGACAAAACGTCCGGTTGGATTTATATAAATCTTCATATTCTCATCGGCCATTTCAGGGGATATTACATAATCTATGATCTCTTTCTTAACATCATGTTTCAACTGATCCATGTCAACTCTTGGGCTGTGCTGAGCTGATATTACTACGGCTGTAACCTTATCCGGCATACTGTTATTGTATCTTATGGTAACCTGCGTTTTTCCATCAGGCCGCAGGTATGCAAGCAGTTTTTCTTTTCTTGCCTGTGCCAGTCTCATGGCAAGTGAATGGGCGAGAGATATAGGCAGAGGCATAAAATTTGGTGTCTCATCGGTTGCATAGCCAAACATCATTCCCTGATCACCTGCTCCAATTTCACCGACTCTGTTTACACCCATTGCAATATCGGGTGATTGTGGAGTTATTGCCGATAAAACGCCGCAAGTGCGGTAATCAAACCCGTAGGTAGGATCTATATATCCGATCTCTTTTATCGTATCTCTTGCGATATCGGCTATTGATACATATGAACTGGTTGTTATTTCTCCAGATAAAAAGACAATGCCTCTTGAGAGCACTGTTTCGCAGGCAACCCTGCAGTTTTTATCATTTTTTATAACTTCGTCCAGTACGGCATCGGATATTTGATCTGCTATCTTATCGGGATGCCCTTCCGTTACGGATTCCGATGTGAAATAAAATATTTTCGACATATAAAACTCCTTTTACTTTATTGACAAAATCAACCTATTCTTATAGCATATCTAAAAATGATATAACTGTTTTGGTGCCGAAGGCCGGAATTGAACCGGCACGGGGATAATTCCCCACTAGATCCTGAATCTAGCGCGTCTACCTGATTCCGCCACTTCGGCAACAGTTCTATTTATAATAACGGAGGAGCAAGTGTCAAGCGAAAAAATTGAAAATCTTAGAGATACAAAAAAGTTTTGTTTTGGGTGCGGCATAAAAAATCCTATTAGTCTGAAACTTAAATTTAGTTTTGACGGAGAAATCTGCAAAGCTGAATTTACTCCAAAAGAATATCATCAGGGCTTTGACGGCGTGGTGCATGGGGGCATTACCGCAACTCTTCTCGATGAAGCGGTTGCAAATCTGTTTTATCAGAAAAACAGGATTGCTATGACTGCAGAGCTTGCGATTAGATATCATCAGCCGCTTAGGGTAGGAAAGAAATATTATATAACTGCAGAAATAGAGAAGAAGCGCGGAAAAATTACATACTCGGTAGCATATGTGTATGATGAGGCCGGAAACAGGATGGCAAGTTCTAAGGCAAAACAGATAGAGATTGAAGATGGCGAATGAGATTGTTTTTGAAGATGCTTTGTCGAGAATCGAAGAAATAGCAAATCGATTAAACAGCGGAGATGTAAAGCTTGATGAAGCATTGAAACTTTACAAAGAGGGAGCCGACCTTTCGCGTATCTGTTTATCAAAACTCAAAGAAGCTGAAGAAGAGATAAAAACAGTAGAAATTCCAAATGAAGACGACAGTAAAGAATAGATCTGAAAAATTAAATCTATTTATCAAAGACAGAATTGCGGCGGTTCCTCAAAATAAATTGAGGGAGGCTATGCAATATGTGATTCTGCCCGGCGGCAAATGGCTGCGCCCCCTGCTTTGCTGGGAGACCGCCTCACTGTTTGGTGCAGATGAAGAAAAAATAGTGCCTGTGGCTGCAGCGATCGAATATATTCACACATATTCATTGATTCATGATGATCTTCCAAGTATGGATGATGATGATACGAGAAGAGGCATACCTTCATTGCATAAGAAATTTGGAGAGGCTGTTGCAATACTAACGGGAGACGCGTTTTTGACCGATGCGTTTCATATTTTGGCAAATAGCCGAATTGATTCTGATGTACTCAAAAATATTGTGTTGACAATAGCTGCGGCAGCAGGTTCAGGCGGAATGGTTGACGGTCAGATTAGTGATGTATTGATTGATAAATATGATATTAATGAAGAGCAGCTGATAAAAATTGCACGAAAAAAAACCGGAGAACTTATCAGAGCGTCCGTATTATCAGGGGCACTGATCGGCCATATTGATGAAATAAAGCTTGGGTTATTAGATCGTTACGGCGGTGCGGTTGGACTCGCATATCAAATTTCCGATGATATTAAAGATATGAAAGAAGACAGATTGAACATTGCATCTTTTATGGGCAAAAAGCGTGCAATAAGGCGGGCTGAAGAACTTTTGGAAAAAGCAGAGAATTGCCTGAGAAAGCTCAAAATTGAAAATGGGTTTTTGATCCGTTTTACAGAGCTAATCAGGAGCAGACTGGAGGAATAATGAGAGCTAAATCGATAAAGAGAAAAACATCCGAAACCGATATCGCCATAAGTTTGAATCTTGATGGAAAAGGGATCTGCAGTATAAAAACGGCTATAGGGTTTTTTAACCATATGCTTGAAGCATTTGCCGGACACAGCGGGTTTGATCTTTCTATCGAAGCATCCGGAGATATTCAAACCGGTGCTCATCATCTCGTTGAAGATATTGGGATTGCGCTTGGAAGACTTTTCCGCTCTCTCTGTGCAGATTCGGAAGCAATAAGCAGATATGGATTTTTTATCCTTCCTATGGATGAGGCTGTCGTAGTTTCGACAATTGATATTAGCGGACGCGGCGGGCTTTATTTAAGCGGATATGATATAGAAGGAAAGATAGCTGATTTTGACCTTGATCTCGTGCCTGAATTTTTCAGAGCATTTGCTCTTAATGCTGAAATCACTCTTCATATCAAGATTGAATCCTCAGGGAACAAGCATCATGTTGCGGAAGCTATATTTAAATCCGTGGCTCACAGCCTGCAGATTGCAAGCAGACCGCTTTCAGGCATGGTTTTATCTACAAAAGGTATGATTTTTAACGATAATGAGACCACAGCACAGTAAGCACCTTCATAGCTTATTGTGCAGCGGTCTCATAATTAGTGAAAATTTTTGTAACTTGCTGCTCATTTTTTTGTTTACTTCGGATAGATAAAGATTGAATAACCTCAAACTTTTTTTTGCAACTGTAGGCTGCAAGATGAATCAGGTTGATACCGAATGGATGAGAGAACAATGCGAGACCGGTGGTATCTCTGTCGCGAACGATCTTAGCAGTTCTACAATCGCTGTTATCAATTCGTGCGCGGTTACAAGTGGAGCAGAGAGAGATGTTGCCAGATGGGTTAGAAAGGCGGTAAATGCGGAAAAGGGCGTAATTGTTGCGGGGTGCATCACAAAAGATTATGCCGACAAACTGAGAGAAGAATATGGCGTTTCGGCGTTTCTTTTTGGAGGCGCCAGAAAGAGGATTGTGACGATCTTGAAGCAGATTGCATCAGGGTCGGATGTTCAACAATGGACCGAAGCTGCCGATTTGAAGTTTTCCGGCATAACCGGCATGAACGGGCGAACAAGAGGATTTCTGAAAATTGAAGAAGGATGTTCCGGCAGCTGCAGCTATTGTATAATTCCGGTTGTGCGAGGCAGGAAGATTATAAGCAGACCGATTAAAATGGTAGTAGATGATGTAGAAAATCTTTTATCGGGCGGTTATAAAGAGATCGTTCTTTCCGGCACCGATATCGGTTCTTACGGAAAGGATTTGGGAACTTCTCTCTATGAGCTTCTGAAACAGCTAATTGCCATTGATAAGGAGTTCAGAATAAGAATAAGTTCAATCGGCATAACCGCTTTAGACAGCGACATAATATCACTTTTGGGCAATGTTAAGATATGCAGGCATCTCCATATTTCACTTCAGAGCGGATCGGACAAAATATTGTCTCTCATGAGAAGACCGTACAGTACGGCTATGTATAAAAAAAAGATAGAGAACCTTATAAAGAAGATACCTGATATTGCAATTGGAACAGATATAATTGTGGGATTTCCGGGTGAGAATAATAAGGAATTTCTGAAAACCGTCTCTTTTGTCATGGATATACCGTTTGTATATCTTCATCCATTCTCTTATTCACCCAGAAAAGGTACCGAGAGTTATGATCAGCCTTTTGAAAAATCAGCTCAAAAAGAGCGTGTGAAACTTCTTAAAGGTATTGTAAATAGAAAGAACATCAAATATCGAAAGCAGTTTTTGAGTAAACAGGTAAGAATACTGGCTGAGAATGAACATAGCGGCAGAACAAGTTACTATTTTCCGGTTTTTCTGCAAGATCGTTTAAAGAGAGGAGATTTTTATGATGTCACTATTCGCAATGTGACCGATCATGATACCGTAGCTGTCATTTTATGAATAACTATATCAAATTTTTTGGAACGGCAGGAGGGAGATTTTCGGTATTTAATCAAATACGCGCCTCAGGAGGTATCTGGCTCTCTCTTTCAGGAACAAATATTCTTGTTGATCCGGGACCGGGCAGTCTGATCAAACTGATTGAGTCCGGAAGATCTGCAAGAAACATTGATGCGATCTATCTTTCGCATCGCCATCTTGATCATTCTGCCGATATTAACAGTGTTGTTGAATCTATGACAAGCGGAGGAAGAAAGCATCATGGTGCGGTTTTTGCTCCCGATGACGCATGGGACAATGACCCGGTGATATTGAAATATAATAGAAACAACTATGATAATATCAGAACCTGCGCGAGGGGAACATGGTCGGCGGGTAATATAAAGATCTCAACTCCGCTAAAGCTTATACATCCTGTAGAAAATTTTGCGGTTCGATTTGATGGAAATTTATGCTCCGTCGGTTATATTTCGGATACACTCTATTTTGAACCCTTAAAACAAGTTTTTACCAATATTGATATATTGATAATAAATACCGTATTTGTTCATTCAAGAGAAAATATATATCATCTTTCTGTCGATGATGTTATACCTATTGTATCGGCAGTAAAACCGAAAAAGGCTGTCATTACACATTTCAGCACAGAAGTACTTAGAGAAAATCCCGACAAAATAGCTTTTGAACTGTCTAAATCCGGAATAGAAGTAATAGCGGCGTATGACGGCATGCAGCTACAGATAGATGAGATATAAAAAAGTACTTCTAATTGTCAATCCTTTTTCAAGACGATTCAGCGAATCTATACTAAAAACGGTTACTGACAATATAAAAAAAAGAGGCATTGATCCGGTTGTTGAAATTATAGGAGAATATAAAAATTGTAATAACATAGAAGATTATGATCTTGTGCCGGTGTACGGCGGTGATGCTGCCGTTAATTTTGCCGTAAATCTTTTGGCCGGCAAAAAACCGGCTCTTCTTGTGCTGCCTTGCGGAACAAGTGATGTTTTTGCTTTGGAAGCCGGAATTCCAAGAGATCCGGTAAAGGCATTACAGCTGATTGATGGCGGTGTTGAAAAAAGAATCACTCTGGGCAATGCCAACGGGCATTATTTTGTTCAAATGGCAGGCATCGGACTTGATGCAACTGCAGTACGTATGGTTGATGAGCGATTAAAACGGTTAGCCGGCAAATTTGCATATATTGCATCTGCTTTGGGTTGTCTTAAGTCAAATGACAGAAAGATTGAGTTTATTGTTGATGACAGAAAGATTGAGGGGTATTCTGCAGTGATAGGGAACGGAAGGCGATACGGAGGCTGGTTTTCAGCCACTCCCGATGCCGATCTGTTTTCCGATACACTTGATGTTGTAATATTTAAAAAAAGATTTGTTCTAAAATATATGGTAGCCATAATGTTGTCTAAAAGATCTAAAGATGCTCTTTATCTGAAGGCAAAAAACATTATTATCAATCAATCCGGTGCCGATGTACATGTTGATGGTGACTGGATAGGAAAAACACCGTTTAGTATAAGAGCAGAACCTAAATCATTAACCGTGTTGATGCCTAAATTGATCGGATAATGGGAATGCTCTAAAGGAGAACATTATATGAAATTTGCATTTATTCAGCTCAATCCTACAATTGGAGATTTGGAAGGTAATTATAAAAAGATAGCCTCGGCTTTGAGTTTTTTAGAAGACAAAGTAGATCTGGCGATTTTGCCCGAAATGTCGCTTTTGGGCTATCCGCCTAAAGATCTTTTAGAACGTCCTGAGTTTGTTGACGCAATCGATAAATATATTTCTAAAATTCTTAAATTATCAAAGAAATTAGCGGTTGTTCTCGGAGCCGTAAGAAAAAATACTCACGCGGGGCGGTCTTTATTTAACAGCGCATTTTTTCTCCATAATGAGAAGATATGCCATATACATGATAAAATGCTGCTTCCATATTATGATGTCTTTGATGAAAACCGCTATTTTGAGCCGGGGAATATGCTGTCGGTTTTTGAGTTTATGGGCAAAAAAATTGCGCTAACGGTTTGTGAGGATATTTGGGCTAAAACCGAGCTGCTTGGGTTTGCGGGCAGATACAAAACCGATCCGCTTTCAGAAATTAAACCGGGTTCGATCGATTATTTGATAAATATTTCTGCATCACCTTTCAGCAAAAAAAAATTTGACGGCAAGATGAAAGTCTTTTCCAAACTTACTCAAAAACTAAAAACAACATTGATTTATGTCAATACTGTGGGAGCTAATGATGAGATTGTATTTGATGGAAGAAGTTTTGTTATTGACAATGGCAAGCCGGTAAAAATCTGTCCGGCATTCAAAGAAGGCTGCTTTATATATGATTCGGATAAATCGGAGATTGTATCGTTTAAGCATACGGAAATTGAAGATATCTATAATGCGCTGATTCTCGGATTATCCGACTATTGTAGAAAAACCGGTTTCAGAAAAGTACTTGTGGGGCTGTCCGGAGGTATAGATTCAGCTGTTACCGCTGCGATTGCGACGGCGGCTCTTGGAAGCGATAATGTAAAAGCCATTATGATGCCAAGCCGTTTTACGTCTGATGAAAGTACAAAAGATGCCGAGGCACTTGCAGAAAATCTTGAGCTTGAACTGTTTAATCTGCCGATTGAAGGGATATTGACTCAGTTTCTATCTGTTCTTGCTCCTATATTTGAAAATAAGACAAAAGAGATTACGAAAGAAAATCTTCAGGCTCGCATAAGAGGTGTTCTTCTTATGGCTCTTTCGAACAATTTTGGATGGCTTTTGCTTTCTACCGGCAACAAATCTGAAATAGCCGTTGGATACACAACCCTTTACGGTGATCTTGCGGGAGGGCTGGCGCTTATATCGGATCTTTATAAAACAGAAGTGTACCGGTTGGCAAATTTTTTAAATAGAGATAAAGGTATTATACCCGGAGATATTATAAAAAAAGCTCCGTCCGCAGAGCTTGCTCCTAATCAAAAAGATCAGGACATGCTGCCTGAATATGAAATTTTGGATAGAATACTTGAGCTATATCTTGAAGAGCTGAAAGTGCCCAAGGCGATTATCGATTTGGGTATAGATTCGACTACAGTGAGAAAGGTGGTGGAGCTGGTTGACAGAAATGAATATAAGCGCCGTCAGGCTCCGCCCGGAATCAAAATCAGCGTTAAGGCGTTCGGCTACGGCAGACGCTACCCGATTGCAAAGAGCCATGGGATATTTTGAGAGATCAGGAAGATCCGTTTGTCTTCTTTTTCTTGTGAAAGGTGATAAGGATAAGAAAAGAAAGCCCAAAAATTCCCCAATACCCTGCATATAAAAAACTGTGCTGAAAAGCAAATGATAATGAAAAAAGCTGTTTGACTCCTCCCAGCAGAATTTCCGCTTTCTGCATTGCCACGGAGTGATTCATAATCACCGATGATAAATCCGCTATTTTCCTGAGCCAGTTTTCTGTGTATGCATAATTTTGCTGTATTCCCATTAGATCGTAATGTACGGAGGCATTAGACAAGAGTGTATTGGTGGCAATGGCAGTTCCGAAAGACGCTCCGGTAAACCTAAGATATTGCTGCATATTAACCGCAATTCCCATTTTATCGGCAGGTATATCCCTCAATGCAAGTATACTTACCGGTGCAAAGAATGCTCCCATCGCTATTCCCATCGGTATAAGATAACTGATCGATTTTAACTCCGGCGTATAGTAGTTCATCTGAGGTATGAGAAAAACTGCTGTAAATATATATATTGCCGCCGTAAAAGCCAGCACTTTGAGTGCGCCGATTTTATCTGAGATTGCTCCGGCAAAAGGAGCTGTGATAGCTATAAAAATTCCCATAAAAAACAGATCGCGGCCGGCCTGGAATGTCGTCAGATGTTTAATATTTTCAAAATAGAGAGGTGAAAGGAAGAAAATCTGATACAGCGAAAATCCCAATACAAAGAAGAATGTCAACATCGAATATCTGTATTCGGGAATTTTGTAAACGGAGAAATCGATTAGCCTATTTTTGGAATAGAACTCTGATGCGGCATAGAGCAAAAGAAAGATAATCGTTAGAAGGAGCAGGATAACGATATAACTCGACTGAAACCAGCCTTTCTGCTGACCTTTTGAAAGCAGAAGAAGCAGTGATACGGTAAACGATGATATAAACAGAAAGCTTGCGTAGTTGAATTTTTTTGAATTGCTTATGTTTTTTATACCGGGAATATAGGCAAGAGAAATAGCCAGATCTATGATTCCAACCGGAACGCCGATGAAAAATACCATGCGCCATCCCAAATTATCAGTTACCCATCCTCCTATCAGAGGGCCTATGGCAGGAGCAAAGCTGACTCCAAGTCCATAAATACCCATAGCAAGACCTCTTTTTCTCGGCGGGAATATCGTAAACATAATAGTTTGGGCAGTTGCGACTATCATTGCCTCTGCCGTACCCTGCAGGGCGCGCGAAGCAATCATTGTTTCGAGTGTTTTGCTCATTCCGCACAAGACACTGGCTGCTGTAAAGAGTATAAGCCCGAAGATAAAAATCGCCTTATAGTCATATTTTTTGGTTAGATGATTAACAAGCAGGAGAGCAACAGCTGCGCTCATCATATATCCTGTTATTACCCACTGGATTCCGTATAGATCTGTTGCAAGCGGTGCTATCATATCCGGAATGACAACATTGATGATCGTTGTGTTGAGGATCGCAAGAAATGTTCCCATCATGACTGAGACGGTAATCAGCCATCGTTCCGAATTCGAGATAGTTTTATAGATAGGTTCGCTCATTTTGAGCGTTTTATTTCAACTTCTCCGCTGAGTCCAACCTTTAGATCCGAGCTGTTTCCTTTTATGATTTTGATTCTAATGCCTACTCTTTGAGAAACTTTTGTAAATTCTCCTGCTGCAATATCTCTTGGTACAAGTGAGAATTTGGCGGCAGTAGTCGGAAGAATCGATTCTACAACCCCTTGGTATTTTCTATTCGGATATGCATCGATTGTTATATTTACAGGATTGCCCACCTTTATGCCCTCAAGCTTCTGCTCCTCAAGAAGCGCATATACATAGATGGAGCGAGGATCTGTTATTGAGTAGACAAACATTCCCGGAGCCACAACCGAACCCACGTTCTGATACTTTTTTGCAATGATGCCGTCAAACGGGCTATCAAGTTTAGTTTGGGAAATTCTGTAGACTATCGATTTTATCTGCTCGCCGGTTGCTTTAATCCGGTTACTCAGAGCAGCTATTTGAGCGCCGATTTCCTTAACACGCTTCTGTTCATTGTCGGCTGCTTTGAGCTTTTGTCTTGAAATGGGCATTGCAAGTTTCAATCCCTCTATTTTTTCCTTTAATGATAAAATCTCATTTTTGGTAGACACAAGAGCAGTGCGGGCGTCCTGATATTTCATTTTCGAGAAGGCGTGATGAATGTAAAGTGTCTTTGCTCTTATAAAATCGCGCCTAACTTTTTTCAATATAGCCTCTTTGCTTTTAAGCATACTTATTGCCGAAGCAATCTGAAAATTGGTTGAGGAAACCGAAAGTCCGGCAATCTTTTTGTTAATTTGAATTGCATTTCTGATTCTTGCAAGACTTTTTTTAAGAGAGTTTTGCTTATCTTTAAGAGCATTCAGATTATAAACAGCTCTCTTTTTTGAATTTTGAAGTACCGTAGAGTCAATTTGTGCCAGCAATACTCCTTTTTTGACAACATCTCCCTCTTCATAGGGCATTTTTATGATTTTACCGCCGACAAGTTGAAACGAGAGATTAGTCAGGCTGTCCGATTCGGTAAACACGGCATCTGTAACCGCATAAACCATTCTATAGTGAATATATCTGTAGCCAACTATCAAAAACAGTATAATTAGTGTGATTACTACTATTAAACCGATTCTTTTTTTCATAAACTCCTCTGTTTAAAAAATTCTTTAGGCCGGACTGCTTCCGGCAAACTTATCCGGCAGGCTTTTATCAAGATTGTCATCTGTTGCTCTTTTTCTTGTTTGGATTAATAAATAACATCTCTATTGTTCCATAAACGATCATTTTGAGCCGTAAATAGTAAACTTATGCGAATTATCGGATCTTTTGTTTTGATTTTATCGTTTTTATCTTTTGTGATTACCATTGTAATTATCATCAGCTTATCAGAAGTTCTGCAATTTGAACTGCGTTCAGTGCGGCACCTTTTCTTATCTGATCACCTGCGATCCACATTGAGAGCCAGTTTTTGCCGTTTAAGTCCTGTCTTATCCTGCCTACCTCGCATTCATCTTTACCGCTTACAAAAAGCGGCATCGGATATATCGAATTTTCTATATCATCTACGAGCCGCACTCCGGGAAATTTTTCAATAAGTTCTATTGCTATTTCCGGTGTTATTTCATCTTCAAATTCAACTGTTATCGATTCCGAATGCGCCCTGAATACCGGAATTCTGACGCATGTTGCGGAAATTTTCAAATCAGGATCATGGAGCATTTTTTTTGTCTCATCTGCCATCTTCATCTCTTCTTTAGTGTAGCGATTCGGCATAAAAATATCTACCTGCGGAATAACGTTGAATAGAAGCTGATAAGAAAATTCACTTACCTTGATATCTTTGCCTTTTGCCCAGCAGACGGCCTGATCCGAAAGTTCATTCATAGCTTTTAATCCTGCCCCTGAAGCAGCCTGATAACTTGACACAATAATTCGTTTTATTCTTGAATAATCGTAAAGGGGCTTCAATGCCATTAACATCACTATTGTCGTACAGTTTGGATTCGCTATTATGCCTTTATGCTTAAACGCATCTTTCGGGTTGACCTCAGGTATCACAAGGGGAACATCATTATCCATTCTGAAAGCCGAGCTATTGTCTATAACAATCGCTCCGGAAGCAACAGCCGCCGAGGCAAACTCTCTGCTTCTCGATGCTCCCGCTGAAAACAGAGTTATGTCGATATTTTCAAATGAATCTTTTCTCAATTCATCTACCTTGTATTCTCTGCCTTTGAAATTAATATACTTTCCTGCCGATCTTGAGGAAGCCAGAAGCCTCAGCTCTTTGATCGGAAAATTTCTCTCATCAAGAATTTTGAGTATTTCTCCACCTACTGCACCTGTGGCTCCTGCCACTGCAACATTATAACTTTCTCTTTTCATAATTACACCTTCATTATCTCAGATACAGGATAGACAAGATAATATAACACCGTAATACAGCATGTAAAGCGCTTGACAGCTACAGGCACAAAATTATAATAAAGTGATGGGTAACCATAATAAGATTTAGGGGGAGTACATGAAAAATATTTTCAGGAGTTTGCTTATAGCTGCGTTTGCTGTGCTGCTGGTAATGCCGGCATTTGCATACAAGTCTCAGTACAAAATGAGCATTGTTGTGGGACCAAAAGGTCCATGGGGTGAAGCGGCAACAAAATTTGCCAATTTGGTCAGAGTGAGAACCGACGGAAGAATAAATATCAAACCATATTTTGCAGGACAGCTTTTTGCCGGAAATCAGACAAATGAATTTCTGCTTTTAAGACGCGGGGTTGCCGATTTCGCACTCGGATCGACTATCAACTGGTCAACGGTGATAAAACCGTTAAATCTCTTTTCACTTCCGTTCTTTTTTAAAAACTATCCTGAGGTTGATGCAGTAACCGGAGGCAAAACCGGAAAAAAACTCTTCAGTATATTGAGAAGAAAAGGCGTAGTAGGTATCGGATGGGGTGAAAACGGATTCAGGGCGCTGACAAACAGCAAACGACCTATAAGAGTTCCGAATGATCTGAAAGGTTTAAAAATAAGGGTTGTAGGAAGCCCTATTTTTATAGATATATTCAGGGCTCTTGGTGCAAATCCGGTATCCATGAACTGGGCTGATGCAGTTCCTGCATTTCGTCAAAAAGTCGTGGATGGAGAGGAAAATCCGGTTAATGTTGTAATAATTCCTTATAAAGTCTATAATTTTCAACCTTATATAACGATTTGGCACTATGCGATCGATCCGTTGATATTGGGTATAAACAAGGCTGACTGGAAAAGCTTTAGCAAAAAAGACAAACGAATTTTGAAAAGAACTGCAAGAGAAGTTATGGATTGGGAAAAAATAAGAGCTCGCAATGGACTTGAAGGAAGTACGAAGGCACTTGGTTACCTACGATCAAAAGGGATGAAGGTAACGGTATTGACTGAATCTCAACGTAAGCTGTTCAAACAGAAAACTGCTCCGATTATGTTGAAATGGACTAAAATTGTAGGGAAGAATATCGTAAAGAGTGCTGAAAAAGATATTGCAAAGCAAGAAAGATAAGGCGCTCTGGTTTTTAAATAATTTAGAAGAGGTAAGCGGCGCCGTAATCCTGCTTTTAATGGTGCTGCTTGCCTTTCTTAATGTAGTGGCAAGATATCTGATTCACTATCCGCTGGCTTTTACCGAGGAACTCGAAACAAATGCTTTTGTTGTGATTACGCTCTTGGGGATTTCAGCCGGAATTAAAAGAAACACCCATATCAGAGTTCTTTTTTTGGTAAAAAAATTTCCACCGGTTTTAGGAAGATTATTGGAATTGACGGCTGTTTTTTTGAGTATAACTTTATTTTCAATGCTTTTTTATGAAAGTTTAGGACAGCTTTCCGATGAGATAGAGCTTCAGGTTACTTCAAGTTCTCTCAATCTGCCGGAGTGGATCTATATTGCTTTTATACCCGTTTTGTCGCTGCTTATAATCTTCAGAATTATTCAATATACACTCCGCACTATCAGATGATATTTGTTCTGTTTCTCTGTCTTATTGTGCTGGGTATTCCAATAGCGGTCTCTTTGGGGGTAAGCGGTATTTTCATAATTATCACTCATAATCTTGGAATAAGCATGCTTTCACCCAATTTTTATTCCAACATTGCCAAATTCCCGCTGCTTGCCATACCGTTTTTTATTCTTGCCGGAAAGATTATGGAAA
>CAZPBP010000009.1:0-16293 GCA_964584845.1 uncultured Hippea sp. | reverse complement strand
AGGCGTGTCATCGCGAGGGAATGAAATGACCGAAGCAATCTCAGTTTCTTCAGTGCATCATAGGCATCCTGCATGAGGTGAGATTGCTGTGCTTGCGCTTGTATTTTAGTCTGGAATAAAGAGACCACTCTGCAGCGGTCTCATAAAGGAAGTCCCGATAAAGTGTGCCGGATAGATTGAAAATAGATGAAATGCGGATATTATTCTGCATAGATAAATAACTTGGAGGATTAAATGGCTATAACATTCAAGATTATAAAGCAGCTTGGTATTCTTTCAGACAAGTCTAACGGCTTTAAAAAGGAAATAAATATTGTTTCATGGAATGACAGAGATCCGAAGATTGATATAAGAGATTGGGATGAAGCCCATGAACGGATGAAAAAAGGCATAACATTAAATAAAGAGGAATTTGAAGCACTGAAAAAAATAGCCGGCGGCATTGATTCGGACTCACTTGAGATTGAATAGCTCATTTTATCACAGTATATGCCTGTCGGCATTTTTTATAGATGATTGTTTGCGCTGAAGCAGCGATAGTATGACAATGAAGTTATTCGAAGGGCAAGAAGAAGGAAAATATTGTCTGTTGCGCCGACAAGATGCATTGTACTAATTTCCTCTTTTCGCCGAAGATTACATTGATGCATAAGGCAGACTGCAAAGGACATCTCTGTTAATCCATAAAGATTATCTTAAACTTCGAATTAGTCTTCTATATTTGTTACCATTCAATTTGAAGCGTGAAATTTATATAGGTACATTAAAGAATAAATGGAGGAAAGGTGAAAGATAAAAAAATAGCAGATCTCAAAAAAAAGGTAGAGTACAAAAGAAAAAAGGGATGGGAAGGCGTAAGCAGCAAAACAGAAAAGAAAGTATTTGATTTTGCCGAACAGTATAAACGATTTCTCAATGACAATAAGACAGAGCGGGAAACCGTTTCATATTATAAAAAAAGAGCCGAAGAACATGAGTACCGAGAAGAGTCCAAGAGTAAGCTGCTTTTAACAAATAGGGGCAAAAATCTTATGCTTATCAGAAAAGGCAGCAAACCTATAACCGATGGTGTAAGGATTATAGCTTCTCATATTGATTGTCCGAGAATCGATTTTAAACAGAATCCGCTATATGAAGATACTGATCTGGCGTTTTTCCACACTCATTATTATGGAGGTATAAAAAAATATCAATGGACAAACATTCCGCTTGAGCTCAGAGGAACCGTTATTACAAAAGATGGAAAGCGGATCTATATAAAACTTGGACAAGATGAGGGAACGGTTTTTGTTGTCCCCGATCTTTGTCCGCACCTTTCTCATAAAACACAAGGTGATAAAAAAGCCGGTGAGATAATAACGGGAGAGAATCTTGCGCTGTTAGCCGGAAGTATACCTGAACAGGGAAAAGGCAAAGCGCTCGTAAAGCTCCATATACTAAAGCTTCTCAACGAGCAGTATGGTATGATAGAAGAAGATCTTATTTCAAGTGAACTTGAAGCTGTCCCTGCCATGCAGGTTATGGATTTGGGGATAGACAGAAGTATGATAGCGGGGTATGGACAGGATGACAGAATATGCGCTTTTAGTTCGGCCGAAGCACTTTTTGATGCCCGTACACCTCTTTATACGACAATAGTTTTTTTTGCCGACAAAGAAGAGATCGGTTCGGAGGGAGCAACGGGAATGAATTCGATGTTTCTTATAAGAGGAATCTATCGGGCAGCAGCAGCTTTTGGAACTGTACTGAATGAGAGCAGTATGCTGGAACTATTGTCAAAAAGCGGAGCTCTTTCAGCTGATGTTAATGCTGCAGTTAATCCGCTTTATAAATCCGTTTATGAAAACGATAATGCAAGTTTTATGGGTAGAGGTATTGTTGTAACCAAATTTACCGGTCATGGAGGCAAATATATGGCAAACGATGCCGACGCAGAATGGGTAAGCCATATAAGAGAGATCTTTAATGAGGGTAAGATAACATGGCAAACAGGAGAGTTGGGAAAGGTTGATGAAGGTGGAGGCGGAACTGTTGCAAAATTTCTTGCAAAATATGGAATGAATGTGATTGATGCGGGGCCGGCTTTACTTTCAATGCATTCTCCGTATGAAGTCTCCTCAAAAATTGATCTATATGAAACCTACAGAGCATACAAGCAGTTTATAACACAGGGATAATTTTGATATTAACTGTTCCCAACCTATCTGCAGCTGCTCACCTTATTACCAAAGATTTTCACTCCGATACTATAATTATTGTACCAAAAGAGCAGCTTAGCAGAATCTATGATGAGGTGTCGTTTTTTCTATGCAGGCAGACGGATAAAATATCTCCGCTCTGTTTTCCCGACCTTGACTTAATGCCTTATGAGGAAAAACAGATTGACAGACGAATTTTAGATGAGCGATTGAGATTTCTATATAGGTTTATGAATAGAAAGGGCAGTGCAGTTGTTGTTACAGACGCCCAGGCGCTCTTTTACAAAATATGCAACCCGTATAGATTGAAGGATAATTTTATTTCTATTTCTGTCGGAGATGACCGTCCGGTAGATAAATTTATTGAAAAGTTATCAAATTGCGGCTATACGGCAGTTGATAAAGTTTTTCAAAGCGGACAATATTGCATCAGAGGCGGTATTATTGATTGTTTTATTCCGATATATGATGAACCGATAAGGATAGAGTTCTTTGGTGATCAGATAGAATCCATGCGTTTTTTCTCTTGCGATACTCAGCTTTCAACAAGGCAGACAGAGCAGATCAGTATTGGTCCGGCAAATGAATTTGAAAAGGCTTTCGACATAGATGAGTCAATATGGAGTCGTAAAAACTTCTCATTTCAGACACTTGATTTGTTTGAAGATTTTAACCGGATTTTTGTTGATGATGTTAATTTTGGCGGGCTTTATAAAGATCTGAGCTGGCGCTATGATAACAGGTCTGATATTTATCTATTGCCTCCCGATACAATTGCCGTTGAAAGAAAAAAAATCACTGCCTTAGAGTCCGATGCTCTCAAGCTGTTTATAGGACCGGCTTCCTCCGAGTACAGTGAGCCGGTATTAGATGGAAATTTCAACACTATTCTTGAAAAAATAAAGGATCTGTCGAACTGCTTTCAGGTGAAAATTGTGTCGCAAGATAATGATGAGCTGAATAGGGTTAAAAAACTGTTTGAACAATATTCGGATATTTCCTGTATAAACGGCAAGCTTACCGATAATTTTTGTATTAACCGCACATGCTTTCTTTCTTTTGCAATGATTTTTGGAAATAAAACAATTCAACGGAAACAGAATCCTCGTCATGATGGCGGAAAACATGCTATTTTCAATATCGATGATATAATTGTGCATAAGGATTGCGGAATAGGACGATTCAAGGGAATTGTTCAGATTGATGATTTAAACTGCAAAAGTCATATGTATAAAATAGCTTATAGAAATGACGAGTCTCTCTATGTGTCGATTATGGATGCAGCCAAAATAACCAAATACGAAGGCTTCAATCCTCAGGAACTGGACCTGCTTGGAAGTAATGCTTTTAAGATTAGAAAAAGAAAAGCTTATGATGAAATAATGCGTACGGCAAAGCGATTCGCATCGATTTACGCAAATCGTTTTATTGCCCGACGTCTGCCTTATGATATAGAAAACTCGTATCTTTTCGAATTTGAACAAACTTTCCCATATACCGAAACAGCTGATCAAAAACAAGCGATACAGGAACTGAAATCAGATATGCTGAAAGATATTCCAATGGACAGACTTATAACCGGAGGAACAGGATACGGTAAAACCGAGGTGATTCTAAGAGCTGCCGCCATAGCCGTATTTTCCGGCAGACAGGTTCTCATTACATCTCCTACAACCATTTTGGCCGACCAGCATTATGATGTTTTTTGCAGGAGATTTTCCGGGTTTCCGATTAATATAAAACGCTCTGATAAAATTGGCAACAGCGATTTGAAAGGATGCGATATTGTAATAGGAACTCATGGAGCTGCAAAATTTTCAGAAAAGCTGCGCAATCTGTCACTCGTTATAATTGACGAGGAGCAGCGATTCGGCGTTAAATTTAAGGAACAATTCAAAAAAAATCACGCCGCAGTTGATCTGCTTACGGTATCGGCCACTCCGATTCCGAGAACAATGCAGATGGTACTTTCCGGAATTTGGGATATTAATGTAATAAATACTCCCCCTGCAGATAGAATACCGATAGACATGGAAATACGCATCAAATCCGACAGAATAGTTCAGGATATCATACTCTGGGAGCTCAAGAGAGGCGGTCAGATCTATTATGTTCACAATCGCATTGAAGATATCAATGAAGTATTCGATAAAATAGCAATGCTTGTTAAGAATGCCAGAATTGCTATTGTGCATGGAAGACTTACAAAAGGTCAGATAGAAAGCCGCATGAAAGATTTTAGAATGAATAAATATGATATTTTACTTTCTACATCTATTATTGAGTCAGGCTTAGATATTCCGGATGTCAATACTATTGTGGTAGATGAGGCGGAAAATTTCGGTCTCGCCGATCTTTATCAGCTTAGAGGCAGAGTAGGGCGTTCGGGCAAAAATGCCAGAGCTGTTTTTTTTGTTAATAAAATAAACAGACTGACCGAAAGTGCGAAGAAAAGACTTTCGGCATTAAAAGAATTTAGTAAAGATTTTGGTTCATCTTTTGATTTGGCACTTAGCGACAGCAAAATAAGAGGAACAGGAAATCCGCTCGGAACGGAGCAGAAAGGAAAATCGCATTTTCTTGGTTTCTCACTTTATCATCAGATGGTCAAAGATGCGATAGCGCAAATCAAAGGAGTAGCGAAAAAAGAATCTTCTGCTGAAATTTCATGGGATTTACCAAGCTATATCCCGGATGATCTTATGAGTCGGGATGACAAGCTTATATGGTATCAGAGAATTGGCGATGCCGGCAGAGAACAGATAAAAAGGCTGCTGCGTGAAGCATACGATAGATATGGAAGACTGCCGAATGAATTTCAAAATCTCTTTTTTGCCGCCGAAATAGGAGATAAAGCCGCCGAAATAGGAGTAAAAAAAATTGATTTTCACAATAAATGTCTTATTCTGAAATTCAAAAAGAATCCTCCTGTTGCTACTTCGTCAATTATCAATATAATAGATAGTTATAAAGGCAAAGCTGGATTTGCCGGTGAAAATGATATATATTTTAAAGGGGTTAACAGATTTATGGATTTAAATAAAATAATCAGCTGTCTCGGAAAGGCGATATAAATGCGCAAAACTATTTTTGTATTGGTCGTTTTGCTTCTCGTAAGTCAAGTCGGTGTTGGAATGTCCGGTGTTATTGATGATACCGTGGCAGTTGTAAATGACCAACCCATAACGGCTGTTGACCTTTTCAAAACTATGCGGTTTTATAGTATTGATAATCCGAAAAAGGCTATTAATCAGGCAATAGAAGACGAATTAGTTGCTCAAAGGGCAAAAAAGATTAATTTGACAATAAATAACAATGAATACGCCAAATTAAAAAAGGAATTTATAACAAAAAAACGGTTAAAAAGTCTGGAACGGATCGGCCTCAAACAATCTGATTTGGAAAAATTCATCAAGCTTCAGATGCTCAAAAGAAAAATTATCTCCTATGTAGTGAGAGGAAACATAATGGTCGGCAATAATCAGATAAAAAAATATTATCTGGAGAATAAAAAGCGATTTGAAACCGGAGAATTGATTCATCTTTATAAGATTGCCTTTGATTATAATATATCGAACGAGAACGCTCAAAAGCAGAACGCCTCGACATGGCTTGAAAATATACAGAGTGGAAAATTAGATTTTAATGATGCTGCAGCGATACTTGATTACGGTAATTTTGATATGGGGTGGATAAATCCTTCAGGTTTGTATCCGGCCTTCTATAAGATTATAAAAAAAATGAAAATAGGAGAAGTGTACGGGTTGGTCAAAACCAAAACACAATTCCTGATAATAAAACTTGCAGGCAGAAAGAATAAACGAGTACTGCCTTTGGCTGATGTCGGAGAACGTATCAAATCTATTCTTATAAACCGAAGTATCAGTCAATCTTTTGCAAGATGGATGAGCACTCTCAAGCAATACTCTTCTATTTCCATATATGAAAAATAGTGATGAGGCTTGATAAATTCTTGAAAATGTCGAGAATAGTAAAAAGACGAGGTGTCTCTAAAGAGTTTATAGTAAATGGTGTTGTTTTTGTGAATAGTAAACTAAAGAAGCCTTCTTACGAAGTCAAAGAAGGCGATATTATAGAGATAAGACTTAAAAGCAAGCCTTACAAACTTAAAGTGATTGATCCGAATCCTCGGGTAAATAATAGGGAGGCATGCAAAGAGGTATAGTGAAAGGCTTGGATTTGCTCACAAACAGTTCTTGTGCAGCTGCAGATGTGAAAGAGATTCATATCTTCAGCGTGAAATGGTTTTGCACTGAAAATTAGTAACCGAAAGAAGCAAAAATAAATTTTTTACTACTTGCCGTAAGACAATGTTAATAGTTGTTACAATGGGGGATCCCTCAGGTATAGGGCCGGAAATAATTTTGAAAGCATACTTTGAATCTATGCTTCATGGAAAGATTGTTGTTGGATCGAAATTTGTGTTGGAAAAGTATCGAATGCTGTACGGGCTTCCTGCAATCGATTATAACATATTGCAGGATAAAAGTGTCGCTGCGAACGTAAAGGAAGGAGTTCTTAATCTGATTGATATAGACGGTGATTTTATTGTAGAGATCGGTAAGCTCTCGAAATTGAGCGGTCTGATGAGTTTTAAATATGTGCAGAGAGCAACAGATATGGTATTAAACGGAAGGGCTGATGCGATTGTTACACTTCCGATTAATAAACAGGCGATAAATATGGCTGGATTTAATTATAAAGGTCATACCGACTTTTTTTCTAAACTGACGAAAAGACAGACAGTTATGACTATGGCGTCTTCCGATCTCAAGGTAAGTCTTGTTACCGATCATATTAAATTGAGTGATGTTGTGTCTAATATAACAAAAGAGCGCCTTATCTATACCATAAAAACGCTTCATGACGCACTGCAGTGCTATTTTGGAAAAAAGAATCCGAAAATCGCCGTTCTCGGTGTAAATCCTCATGCCGGCGACGGAGGAGTGATTGGAATGTGCGATAAACTAATAATTCAGCCGGTTATAAAATTACTGAAATATTGCGATGGAGCATTTCCTTCCGATACTGCATTTTCTGAGGAAAAACGAAAAAAATATGATGGATTTGTAGCTATGTATCATGACCAGGGACTAATACCCTTTAAGATGCTTCATTTCTTTGATGGAGTTAATGTTACTCTCGGGCTGCCCTTTATTAGAACATCTGTTGATCATGGAACCGCTTTTGATATAGCAGGATTATACAAGAGTAATACTAAAAGTTTTTATTCCGCCCTCGATATGGCTGAATTAATGTGCGATGGAAGCAGTTAGACCGAAAAAGAGATATTCTCAGAATTTTCTTTCATCTGAAAAAATTCTTGACTTCATAGCTGATGCGGCGAATCTTTCTAAAAACGATACGGTTATAGAAGTTGGAGCAGGAGATGGCAGACTTTCTGTGCGTTTATCTGCGAAAGCAAAGTTAATTGCTGTGGAAATTGACAGATCTCTTGAGGCAATACTAAAAAAGAGACTTTCGGGAACATCTGCTGCAGTGATAATAGATGATTTTTTTAATATCGATTTGAACAGATTTCCGGATAGCTTTAAGGTTGTAGCTAATCTGCCTTATGCGAGTGCGAAGCATATAATAAAAAGATTCATAGACTGCGGCAGAGTGAATCTGATGATTGTATGTCTTCAAAAAGAGGTTGCTCAAAAGTATCTGAATGATAAAAAAGACAGAAGTTTTTTAGGGTGGTGGCTTGCATTCTATGCCGATTGTCAAAGATTGATGAGTGTGGAAAGATATAAATTTGTACCTGTACCGAAAGTTGATTCGGAGATAATAGCCATCTATCCGAAAAGAAAACTCTGCTATTCAGAAATAGATGAAGAGAGATATTTACGGTTCTTAAAAGCATGCTGGAAACATCCAAAAAAAATGGTTGCAAACAACCTTTCAATAAGGGACGGATTTCTCGGTGATTTTGCTGCGAAACGGGCGCACCAGATTGATCAAAACGATTTTTTAAAATTATACAAATTATGGAGTATATATGACAAAGAAAAAGACAAAGTTGAGTCTATTTAAAAAAGGAGATTTAAACATTGTTCCTCTCGGAGGTTTATCGGAAATAGGGTTAAACTGCACGGTCTTGGAGTATGCCGGAGCAATGATTGTTGTTGACGCAGGACTTATGTTTCCCGGAGATAATATGCATGGAGTTGACTATGTTATACCGGATCTAAGTTATCTCACAAAAAATGCTCAGAAGATAAAGGCGATATTTGTAACCCATGGGCATGAAGATCATACCGGAGCGATACCTTATATATTACAGAATATCAATGTTCCGGTTTACGGAACAGGTCTTACCATCGGTCTGATAGCAAAAAAACTTCAGGAGTTTAAGGCTCTCGCACATCCTAAATTAATTACAATAAAACCGAGAGAGAAGGTTAAGATAGGAAAATTTCTTGTAGAACCAATTAGGGTGACTCACAGCATTATAGATGCTGTTTCTTACGGAATTAAAACTCCGGCCGGAACGGCTATAATAACAGGGGATTTTAAGATCGATATGACACCGGTTGGAGAAAAGACGGATTTTGATCGATTCTCTGCTTACGGGGCAGAGGGAGTTGATATTTTGCTTTCGGATTCTACAAATTCTCTGAGATCGGGGCATACCCCTTCCGAGAAGCTTGTGGGAGAAGCATTTGAAAATATCTTTCCGAAAATTACAGGACGTATTCTCGTGGTGACTTTTGCCTCAAATATCAACAGAATTCAGCAGGTAGTTGATGTTGCAATAAAGAATGGAAGAAAAATATGTATTACCGGAAAAAGCATGGTCAAGAACTGTGAGATTGCGGAAGAGTTGGGATATCTTAAGATTCCCAAGGCAAGTCTTATAGATGTCAAATCAATCAACGCAGTCAATGATAATAGTATTGCGATTATTACAACGGGCTCTCAGGGCGAGCCTATGAGTGTTCTTTCGCGAATTGTCAATGATGAGCATAAAACGATTAAAGCCAAACATGGAGATACCGTAATAATTTCATCAAATGCAATACCCGGCAATGAGAGATCGGTTTCGGCTGTTGTTAATATGCTCTATGAAAAAGGCGTAGATGTTGTTTATGAAGAGAATGCATTTGTTCATGTTTCCGGGCATGGTTCATCCGATGAGTTAAAAATGATAATGAGTTTGACAAAACCTAAAAATCTATTCCCGGTTCATGGGGAATACAGAATGAGGGCGAGATTGGCTGAACTGGCAAAACAGATGGGCATCGATGAAAAAAATATTATTATGGCAGGCAATGGGGATATAGTAACACTTAATGCAAAAGGTGAAGCAAAGATTACCGGAAAAGTTACAACCGGAAAGATTTTTATAAAAGAGAAAAATGCTGCTTCGGTTGATATCAATATTATTAAGCAGAGAAATAAACTTGCCGCAAACGGCATTGTTTTTATTACAATTCGTGCAAACAGCAGAGTAGATGCCTTGTCGGCCTTCAGCAGATCTATAGGATTTTTAACGGAAGATTCATTCAAAGAAATCAAAAACAGCATAGAAGCCAGAGCCACCAATAAATATTTGAAGCTTCTTGAAGAAAACAATGAATATAATTCCATTTTAATGAAGGTTAACAGAGATATTTCAAAATTTATATCAAAAAAGACAGGATTTAGTCCTTTCGTCGAAACAGTTATATTCCGCAAGTGAAAACAGTAAAAGATGCCTTATTTATTATAATACTGTTTGCTATTCTCTTTTATCAGATTGCACTCATTGATTATATAGGTCCGACTTTAAATATGACCGGTACTGCAGGCAAACTAATCGCATTTATAAGTTTTGGCGCTATAGGTTACGCTGCGATTATTTTTCCACTTGTACTGTTTGTGCCAACTGTTGACTGGAAAATAGACGGCAAATTTCAACCTCATCTGTTATGGGGTATTCTCGGTATATTGTTCTTGCCGATTTTGTTTTGGTCTCACCACGATAACAGCTACCTCGTTATGCATCGATTTTTCCCGTCAGGTTTCATAGGAAATTTTATAAGTTCAAAACTGGTATCGATAATAGGCGATTATCCCACCAAGATATTTGCCGGTGCATTTTCTATTTTTTGCTTTTATCAGTTTCGTTATTCCGCTTCATTTAATCGAATTGCCGTTGATCTGCTCAAGATTGCTAAAAGTATTAAAGGTACTATTCTAAGAAAAGAAATTAAAAACAGTGAAACTGAATCCGGTAGTCATTCTTCGGCAGAGGCTGTTGTAAAAGAAGACAACAAGCCGATTGACAGAGAAACTGTTCCGGCTTTCGAAAAACCTTGTATGGATTCATATGAGATTGTGAATAGAACAGAAGAAACAGATCAACAAATTTTACCGGTCGAAAAGGATAACTCTGTCGAAATCGATAAAGGCAAAGATATTCAGGCCGGCAAAAATTATCTTTTCCCCGACAGTAATTTTCTTAATAGAAACGGCGCAAATGTTATTGTCGATAAGAATGATTTAAGGCAAAAGGCGGATATTCTTACCGATAAACTTAAGCGTTTCGGTATTGACGGTAAAGTGACAAGCATACATCCCGGTCCGGTTATAACGATGTTTGAATATCAGCCTGCATCAACTGTTAAAATCAGCAAGATTGCTAATCTTGCCGATGACCTTGCGATGGCGATGGAAGCGCTTTCGGTGCGGATTGTTGCGCCTATTCCGGGCAAAGGCGTGATAGGAATCGAGGTATCCAATGAAAGAAGAGAGATAGTTCATCTGTCCGATGTCATAGATTCGCTGGAGTTTAGGAATTCCGATTCGCCTTTAACAATGGCTTTAGGTAAAGATACCGAAGGATATCCTATCGTTGCCGATTTATCGAAAATGCCCCATCTGCTTATCGCAGGTTCAACAGGATCCGGCAAAAGCGTCGGATTGAATGCAATAATAACAAGCATACTCTACAAAGCAACACCTGATGAGGTAAAATTTTTGATGATTGACCCTAAAGTTCTGGAGCTGTCGGTTTATGATGGAATACCTCATATGCTTATTCCTGTCATAACAGACCCAAATAGAGCCCAGACGGCATTGGCGGGCATGGTGAGAAAAATGGAGTATCGATACACTCTTATGGGTAAAAAAGGCGTAAAGAACATAGCAAACTATAACAAAATTGTTGCCGATGATGAAAAACTGCCTCTTCTTGTAGTTGTAATTGATGAGTTGGCGGATCTGATGATGGTTTCGGTAAAAAAGGTAGAAATGGCAATAGCGCGTCTTGCTCAGATGGCAAGGGCATCGGGAATACATCTTCTCGTTGCAACTCAGCGACCTTCAGTGGATGTTTTGACCGGTTTGATAAAGGCCAATTTCTCTGCACGTATTGCTTTTAAGGTAGCATCAAAGATCGATTCAAGAACTATTATCGATACATCAGGGTCGGAAAAACTGCTCGGCAAAGGAGATATGCTGTTTTTGGCTCCGGGAACAAGCGTTCCTCAACGTGTGCATGGAGCGTACATCTCGGAGTATGAAACATCTAAAGTAACTGAATTTTTGAGAAAAAACGGTGAACCGTATTATGATGAATCGTTATTGAGAATTCTTGATGATGATCAGATTGATGATGACAACGGCGATGAGTTTTTAAATTATCAAGCGGATGATAACGATGATAATTATCAGAAAGCTATAGACACGGTGTTGAACGATAAAAAAACATCCATATCTTACCTTCAAAGAAAGCTCAGAATAGGCTATAATAAATCGGCAAGGTATATTGAACAGATGGAAAAAGATGGTATCATTAGCGCACCTGATCTTCATGGAAGAAGAGAAATTTTATTTAAGAGGGGATAATGGCAACTGAGGTTTTCAAATTTGGAGGATCGTCCGTAGGTAGTCTAAAAAGAATTCAGCATGTTGCCGAGTTAATAAAAGAAAAAAAGAAAGAAATAGATAATCTTGTAGTTGTGGTTTCAGCCATGCAGGGCAAAACCGACGAACTTTTGGACATGGCAAAATTTTTTAATGAAATTCCCGATGAACGAGAGATGGACCTTCTTCTGTCATCCGGTGAAAGGATCTCTTCTTCTCTTTTGGCAATTGCTCTTGATTCGATTGGATGCAGGGCAATCTCTATGACCGGACGACAGGTAGGGATGCAAACCGATGATGCGCACACCAGGGCGCGTATCAGATCTATAAAAACCGATAAAATATGGAAGAATTTGCAAGAGGGCAGAGTTGCCGTAGTGGCAGGCTTTCAAGGTATTGATGAAAACGGCGATGTTACAACTTTGGGAAGAGGAGGATCGGATACCTCTGCGGTCGCTCTTGCTGCAGCTCTTCGGGCTGACAGATGCATCATATATACGGATGTAGCAGGAGTGTATACCGCCGATCCGAGAATTGTGAAAAAAGCATCAATTATAAAAAATATAAGCTATGATGAGATGATGGAGCTTGCCAGTCTTGGAGCCAAAGTTCTTCAGATACGTTCAGTTGAAATGGCAGAGCGTTATAATGTTGTTATTGTTGTGAAATCTACATTTGAGCCGACTCTTCCGGGAACAATCATTGCTAAGGAGGGCAAAATGGAAAATCGTGCAGTTTCGGGAGTTACCGGTGATAAAAATCAGGCAAAAATTACGATTCTTGAGGTTCCGGATAAACTTGGTATTGCGGCGGCCATATTCAAAAAACTTTCGGAGAAAAAAATCGTTGTTGATATGATCGTGCAGAATATTAGCGATAAAGGTATGACGGATATATCATTTACGGTTCCAACTGATGAGATTGCGATGTCAAGGCAGGTTATAGAACCGGTATGCAATGAACTGAATGTAAAAGCAATAAAAACCGATAAAGATGTTGCAAAAGTTTCTGTTGTCGGTGTCGGTATGAGAAATCATTATGGAGTTGCGTCGGATATGTTTGAAGTGTTATCGCAGGAGGGCATAAACATAGCTGTCATCAGCACAAGTGAAATAAAAATTTCCTGTTTAATAGAAGAGCGTTATTTTGAACTTGCACTAAGAGCTCTTCATAACAAATTTATGGGGGGATGATGATTGAAATTTACGACACAACATTAAGAGACGGCACGCAGTCTGAAGATGTCACGTGCCTGGTTGAAGATAAATTTAAAATTACAGAACTGCTTGATGAACTTGGGATAGATATAATAGAAGGCGGATGGCCCGGTTCGAATCCTAAAGATGAGACATACTTTAGAGATGTGGGTACTTTGAAATTGAACCACGCTAAAATATCTGCGTTTGGAAGTACATACAGAGCGAGTATGAGTCCGCAGACTGATATAATTTTTGAAAAACTTATAAGATCCGAGACACCTATTGTAACAATCTTTGGAAAATCATGGGATCTTCATGTTACAAATGCTCTAAAGATTGAACTTGATAAAAATTTGGAACTGATCTATGAATCGATAAGATATATTCTGAATCACACCGATAGGGTCATATATGATGCGGAACATTTTTTTGACGGCTATGTTGCAAACAAAGAATATGCCATGAAAACCATCAAAGCGGCACAAGACGCCGGAGCAGACACAATTGTGTTGTGTGAAACAAATGGCGGAAGACTTCCAAGAGAAGTCGGCAGAATTATTGAAGATGTAAAAAAGAGTGTAACGGTTGCGCTTGGTATACACACGCACAACGATTCGGAATGCGCAGTGGCAAACAGTCTTGTTGCGGTAGAGAAAGGCATCAGTCATGTTCAGGGCACTATCAACGGATATGGTGAACGTTGCGGCAATGCAAATCTTTGTTCAATAATTCCCAATTTGGAACTGAAAATGAACAAAAAAGTCATAGGAAGCGATAATCTGAAGCATCTTTCTTTGATATCGAGAAAAGTTGATGAGATATTGAATTTGCGACACAACAATCATCTTCCTTATGTCGGCAAAAGTGCGTTTGCGCATAAAGGCGGGGTTCATGTCTCCGCTATTCTAAAAGACAGCAGAACATATGAGCATATCGAACCGCTTCTTGTAGGTAATAAACAGAGAGTTCTTATCTCGGATCTTTCAGGGGCCAGCAATGTTGTATATAAAGCAAAGGAACTGGGGCTTGACCTGAAAAAGAATACATCTGCTGCGAGAGAAGTTCTAGCCGAGATCAAAAAAAAGGAAAATCTTGGATACTATTTTGAATCCGCAGATGCTTCCTTCATTATGATGGTAAAGAGGGCATTAAATCAGGTTCCGGACTATTTCAGGCTTATCAGCTACAGAGTGCTTGATGAAAGAAGAGAAAATGAAACGGCGCCGTTAGTTGAAGCCACAACAAGAGTAAGTGTAAACGGTATAACCGCGCATACTGCAAGTTTGGGAAACGGGCCTGTCAGTGCTTTTGACCAGGCGCTGAAGGCGGCTCTCGGGCAGTTCTTTCCTACACTTTCAGAATGCAGGCTTACCGATTATAAAGTTAGAATCCTTGTTCCGGAGAATGGGGCAAGGGCGTCTATAAGAGTTCTCATAACAACAAAAGATTCCGAAACAAGCTGGGAAACGGTTGGGGTTTCAACCGATATTCTGGATGCAAGCAAAGATGCAATTTGTGATTCAATTATATACAAACTGCTGAAAGATAAAACGAAGGTAAAAAATGGTTCATCTGCTTCCGTTTGAAGAGCCGATAGCTGAGCTCGATAAAAAAATAGAGGAACTTGAGGCTCTGCAGGGTAAATTTGATATAAATAATGAGATAGAGATTATCAGAAAACGGCGCAATCAATTGTTGAAAGAGCTTTATGATAGTCTTACCCTCAGGGAGCGTATTCAGATTGCCAGGCATCCGGATAGACCGCACACAGATTTTTATATTGAACAGCTTATAGAAAATTTTACAAAACTCTCCGGTGACAGGCTGTTTAAAGAAGATAAGGCGATAGTTGCAGGGATTGGTAAATTCGGCGGCATACCTGTAGCTGTCATAGGTCATCAAAAAGGTGAGACTACAAAAGATAATTTGAAATATAACTTTGGAATGGCTCGTCCCGAAGGATATAGAAAAACTCAAAGAATAATGAGTCTGGCCGAGAAGTTCGGGCTGCCTGTAATAAATTTTATTGATACACCCGGAGCATATCCGGGCCCTGATGCGGAAGAGAGAGGGCAGGCCGAGGCTATAGCAATGAATCTTTATAAAATGTCGTCACTTAAAACTCCTATAATTTCCATTATAACAGGAGAGGGGGGATCCGGAGGTGCTCTTGCAATTGCGGTAGCAGACAGAATCGCAATGCTTTCGTATTCGATATACGGGGTCATATCTCCCGAAGGATGTTCGTCAATCCTGTGGAGATCTGCCGATCATGCAGAACAGGCGGCCAAAGCTATGAAGATCACCGCAAAAGACCTTTTGCAGTTTGGAATTATTGACGAAATTATAGATGAGCCTCCGGGCGGAGCCCACAGAGACAAACTGCAGACAGCCGAGAATATTGCTGCTTTTATCAAAAAATCCTTAAAAGAACTTAAATCTTTAAAATCTGATAAAATCGTAAAGGCAAGATATGTCAAACTTCGTAAAATAGGCGGCGATCTATTATGAAAGAGATAAGAGAAGAGATTAATCGTATAGATAAAAATATTGTAGAATTTTTAGATAAGCGGGCAAAATTGGTAAAAAAAATCAGCGAGGTTAAAAGAAAAGAGAGATCTCCTATATTTGCTCCGGAACGGGAAAAGGCAGTTTTTGATAGAATATCTAAGTTTTCAGATAGCTCCTTTCCAACGGAAAGTTTAAAATTTATTTATAGGGAGATAATATCGGCTTCCATTTTGCTTGAGGGATCGCTCAAGGTATCATACCTTGGCCCTGAGGCAACATTCAGCCAGGAAGCGGCAATTTCTCGCTTTGGACTTAGTGCTAAATATTTTCCGCAGAATGATATCGAGCAAGTATTCTCGTCTGTCCAATCCGGCAGATCTGATATTGGAGTTATTCCTATTGAAAACTCAAATGAAGGCATTATAAATGATTCGCTGGATATTTTTCTTAAAACTAAGTCAAAAATAGTTTCAGAGATTGCGCTTGAAGTTCACCATCATCTTTTGAGC